>JAURNJ010000321.1 GCA_030830245.1 Novosphingobium sp.
AGGCCCATGTAGTTCGCGCCGGTGCTTTCGGGGGTCGATAGGTCCGCGCCGCTGTCATAGACGCTGGCCGCGACCGCGAGATAGCCCATATCGGCGAGCGCGCGCACGTTGCTCTCGAAGGTCGGACCGGTGCCGCCCGCGCCCGGAAACAGGATCACTGTGGGGTGCGGGCCCGAACCGCCGGAGGGCCGGGCGAGGAACCCGTCCATGGCCACGCCGTCGTGGGTGCAACTGGTCGTCTCGAACTGGCTCATTGTCTCTCGCCCCCTCATGTCTCTTTCCAGTCTTGTGCGTCGGCCCGTTGCCGGGTGCAAGGCCCCGTGTCATAGCCCTATCCATGGCCCAGGCCGAGTTCACGACGCCGAGACCCTTGCGCCTAGGGGTGATAGTGCTGATCGCGCTGATCCACGTTGCGGCCATCTTCGGGCTGATCCGCGCCTTTGCGCCCGGCGTGGTCGATCAGGTGGTCGAGAACGTCACCTCGGCGATCTTTGTTACGGTGAAGACCACGCCTGCAGCGCCGCCTCCCGCGCCGGATGATCGCGAGCAAGGGGCCGAGGGAGTGGCAGGCCAGAAGGCCAAGCCGCGCGAGGAAACCGCGTCCGAAGCGAGGATCGTTGTTGCCGAAAAACCTGCCCCGCGCGCCTCCTCCACGGGTAGCGAGAACCGTTCCGGCACGTCGGCGGGCGAAGAGACCGGTGCCGGCGGTGCGGGAGCGGGCACGGGCGCGGGCGGCAGCGGGACGGGGCAGGGCGGAGGCAGCGCCACCAAGCCCGAGAAGATCGCCGGGGACATCAATTCCGCGCGCGACTATCCAAAGGCCAGCCGCGATGCCCGCATCGGCAGCAGCGTCACGATTGCCATAACCGTCGGCGCGGAGGGCAAGCCCAAAGCCTGCCGCGTCGTCCGAGCCAGCCCCGATGCGGAGGCCGACCGGATCACCTGCTCGCTTGCCATGCAGCGTTTCCGCTTCAGGCCGGCTACCAATTCGGCCGGTGAGCCGGTGGAATCTGTATTTGGCTGGCAGCAGCGCTGGTGGGATCCACGTAATTAGCTGCTAGTTATAGACAACATGCTACAGGCTGGAAAATGAACGACAACACGATCATCCCCGTCCTCCTTTGCGGCGGCAGCGGCACCCGACTCTGGCCGAAAAGCCGCGCCAGCAAGCCCAAGCCGTTCCTGCCCCTGATCGGCGAGGAAACCATTTTCGAAGCGACGCTGGCGCGCTGCGCGCCTTTTGCCGCGCCGGTGGTGGTAACGGGCGCTGCCCATCTCGAACATGTCGAAGGCCAGCTTGGCAGCAGCGGGGCCTCCATCATCGTCGAGCCGCAGGCGAGGAACACTGCCGCGGCCATCGCGCTGGCCGCGCTGCGCCTGCCAGCCGATGCCGTGATGCTGGTCTGCCCCAGCGATCACCACATCGGCGATCCCGCGGCCTTCGCTGCCGCCGTGCGCAAGGCAGCCGCTCTTGCGGAGCAGGACTGGCTGGTCTCGCTGGTGATCGAGCCAAGCGCGCCGGAAACCGGCTATGGCTATCTCAAGCGCGGCGAGGCGCTGGGCGACCTCGGCTTTCGCACGGCCCAGTTCGTCGAAAAGCCCGATGTCGACCGGGCGAGGGGCTTCCTTGCAGAAGGTGGCTATGCCTGGAACGGCGGCATCTTCGCCTTTCGCGTCGGCACATTCCTGGGCGAGCTGGACACGCATTGCCCTGGCATCGCCGGTCCGGTTCGCGAGGCGGTGTCTGCCGGTCGCGACGAGGGCGCCCGGTTCCATCCCGATGCCGCTGCCTTCGCGGGAGCCGAGGCCATTTCGGTCGATTACGCCGTGATGGAGCGCACTGCCCATGCCGCCATGGTGCCGGCGCGGATGGACTGGTCCGACATCGGCAGCTGGGAATCGCTTCACGCCGCCCGCAGCAAGGACAGCGAGGGCAATTCGGTTCGTGGCCGGGCCGAACTGGTCGACTGCAGAAATGTGCTGGTCGAAAGCGACGGACCGCGTGTGTCAGTGATCGGGCTTGAAGGGGTCGTGGTGGTTGTCGATGGCGACGAAGTGCTCGTCACATCGATGGCAGGCGCCCAGAAAGTCGGCAAGCTGGGTGGAGCGGCGAACCAGTGAGTGGCGCCTTGCCCGTAAGGCAGGTAGCCAAGCCATGGGGCCGGGATTCGTTGCCTGCGCCCTTCGTTGCGCCAGCAGGAGAGCGCATCGGCGGGATCTGGTTCGAGCCGCCGCCCGAATTGCCCGGTTTGCTGGTCAAGTACATCTTCACGAGCGAGAAGCTCTCGGTGCAGGTGCATCCATCCGACGCGCAACTGCCCGGTCACGGCAAGGAGGAATGCTGGCTGATCGTCGCAGCCGAGCCTGGCGCGAGCCTTGGCATCGGGTTCCGCGAGGAGCTCGGCCAGCAGGCAATGCGCCAGGCTGCGCTCGATGGCTCGATCGAGAACCTTCTCAAATGGCACCCGGTTAGCGCGGGCGATTTCTTCTACATTCCTGCGAACACCGTCCATGCCATCGGCGCAGGCGTCAGCCTGATCGAGGTTCAGCAGAACAGCGATGTCACCTATCGCCTTTACGACTATGGCCGGGATCGCGAACTGCACCTTGACGAGGGCGTGGCCGTGGCCAGCGGACGGCCCTATCCGTGTGAACTGATGCGCCATGTCGCCGATGGAGCCTCGGCTACCCTTGTGGATGGCCCGCTGTTCCTTCTCGATCAGGTTGCGGGCGAAATGACAGAAGCGGTGGCTGCACGCTATCCGGGGCCGCTGCTGGTCATCCCCCGCTCAGGGTCCGCCACGGTCGCGGGTCAGGTCGTCGAGCCGGGTCAATGCGCCATGGCTCTGTCAGCGGGCGAAATCATGCTTTCGGAGGGCGGAACTTATCTGCTGGCGCAGCCTTGCGCCACTTGATCGGCTAGGCGAGGAGGCTAAAGTAGGCCGCTTCGTTTAGGAGAGTTCCGCCTTGTCCAAAGTTTATCCGGTTCCCGCCGAATGGGCCAGCTGCGCCTATGTCAATGCCGACAGCTATGCCGAGATGTATCGCCGCTCGCTGGAAGAGCCCGAGGCGTTCTGGCGCGAGCAATCGGCCCGGATTGACTGGATCAAGCCCTGGACCAAGCTCAACCAGTGCAGTTTCAATGAGGCCGATTTCGGCATCAAGTGGTTCGAGGACGGTACGCTCAACGTCTCGGTCAACTGCCTCGATCGGCATCTCGAAACGCGCGGCGACGAGACTGCGATCATCTGGGAGGGTGACGATCCGGCCGAATATCGCACGCTGACCTATCGCGAGCTGCACGAGCAGGTCTGTCGCGCCGGTGCGGGCCTTCGCGCGCTCGGCGTCGGGAAGGGGGACCGGGTCACCATCTACCTGCCCATGATCCCCGAGGCGGCCATTGCCATGCTGGCCTGTGCGCGCATCGGCGCGATCCATTCGGTGGTCTTCGCCGGATTCTCTCCCGAAGCGCTCGCCGGACGCATCCAGGATTGCGACAGCAAGGTCGTCATCACTGCCGACGGCGGCATGCGCGGCGGCAAGGTGGTTCGCCTTAAGGACAATGTCG
>JAURNJ010000322.1 GCA_030830245.1 Novosphingobium sp.
GATCTTCATGCCGAAGAACTTGGTGGTGAGAAACATGCCGGCCTCACCATACCATGACGGCGCGCCGTAATGCACCGGGTCCGACGTGAAAGCGCCCGAGCCATGCTTGTCCATGCCAACCGCGACGCCAATGTCGTACTTGCCCGAACGGATCCCGTCGGCAGTCAGTTCCAGCGCGGTCGCCGCCGTGGCGCAACCGTTGTAGACATCCATGAACGGAATGCCGGTGCGCCCAAGCCTTCCGAGCACGGCATCGGGATTGTCGACCTCGAAACTGCCGCCGAAGGCAAATTGCACATCGCTCCATTCGACCCCGGCATCGGCCAGTGCCGAACGCACTGCTTCCGCCCCCATGTCGATTGCCGATTTCGCACCGAACCGGCCAAACGGATGGATGCCGACGCCAAGGACTACAACTTCGCGCATTGGAGCTCCCCTCCTCAGACCGGCTTGAAAGCAAAGGTGACGACATCCTTGTCGTCATCCGAACGGAAAGGGACGATCGCCATCTCGACCCGGTCGCCGATGTGGACCTTTTCGGGATCGCTTTCCGTCAGCCACCCCTCGACCATGACCACGCCTTCCAGGTCGATCAGGCCGACGCCCTTGGGCTGGAAGGTATCGCGCGTCTCTCCCCCGGCATAGGGCGGCGGCGGCAGGAACTCCTGCGAGGTCCAGCTGTAGATCGTGCCGGTCGTCGGCAGCAGCTCGCGCGAAACGGCTGTGCTGCCGCATCGCCCGCAGCTGGGCTGCTCGGGGAAGAAGACTGCGGCGCAATCAGAACACTTGCAGCCGATCAGCTGCGGCTTGTCCGAAGGCCAGGTGAACACGTCTTCGGCAAAGGGAACAACGAGCGGCAAGGCGCAAAAATCCTCTCGGACGGGGCTGGTTATTACTCGCCGATCCATGCACAATTAATGCACATCACGCAATGCATTTTGCCGCGAAAAGCCTCCGCGGAGCGGGAATTCGCTTAGCGACGCAACCGCCCGAACGCGCCCTCGCCAGCATAGACCGCCACATCGCCCAGCTCTTCCTCGATGCGGATCAGCTGGTTGTATTTCGCGAGCCGGTCCGAGCGCGCGAGCGATCCGGTCTTGATCTGGCCGCAATTGGTGGCGACCGCGAGGTCGGCGATGGTCGCATCTTCCGTCTCGCCCGAACGGTGGCTCATTACCGCCGTGTAACCCGCGCGCTGGGCGATGCTGACGGCATCGAGCGTTTCGGAAAGCGAACCGATCTGATTGACCTTCACGAGCAGCGAATTGGCGAGGCCATCGGCAATGCCCTGCGTCAGCCGCTTGGGATTGGTCACGAACAGGTCATCGCCGACAAGCTGGACCTTGCTGCCGATCTTGTCGGTCAGCGCCTTCCAGCCCGCGAAATCGTCCTCGGCCATGCCATCCTCGATCGACCGAATCGGATAGGCGGCGCACAGGTCGGCAAGGTAATCGGCCATCTGCTCGCCGTTCAACGACAGTCCCTCGCCGCTGATCTCGTATTTCCCGCCCTTAAAGAATTCGGTCGAAGCGCAGTCGAGCGCCAGCGCCACCTCGCTGCCCGGCTTGAAGCCCGCCTTCTCGATCGAGGCCATGATGAAATCGAGCGCATCGCGGGTGCTGGCAAGGTTGGGCGCAAAGCCGCCCTCGTCGCCAACCGCCGTCGCCAGCCCCTTTTCGGCAAGGCCCTTCTTGAGCGTATGGAAAATCTCCGCGCCCCAGCGCACTGCCTCGGCCAGCGAAGGCGCGCCGACCGGCATGACCATGAACTCCTGGAAATCGATCGGATTATCGGCGTGCTCGCCGCCATTGATGATGTTCATCATCGGCACCGGCAGGACGTGGGCGGAAACTCCGCCGACATAGGCATAGAGCGGCAGGCCCCGCGCCGCTGCCGCCGCCTTGGCGACCGCGAGGCTGACGCCGAGGATGGCGTTTGCGCCCAGCACGCTCTTGTTCTCCGAATCGTCGAGCGCGATCATCGCGTGGTCGATCTCGCGCTGGTCCTCTGCATCGAGGCCAATCAGCCGCTCGCGGATTGGATCGTTGACGGCGGCGACCGCCCTCGTCACGCCCTTGCCGAGATAGCGCGCCTTGTCACCGTCCCGCAGTTCGACTGCCTCGTGCGCGCCGGTCGATGCGCCCGAGGGAACGGCGGCGCGGCCAAAGCTGCCATCTTCGAGCAGCACATCGACCTCGACCGTAGGATTGCCCCGGCTGTCGAGAATCTGGCGGGCGTGAAGGTCGATAATCGCGGTCATGGCAGCACTCCTGCTGGGCTGATTTCGGGCGCGTCTAGGCAGACAAGCCCTGACTGGCAAGTTGCGTTGCAGCAAATTGCATCAGGATGTGTTACAATCCAACAACGCTGCTCCTATATGTCGCGCTCGGGGGCTAGATCGAGGAACTTACCATGGCCGATACCACTTTCACTCCCAACGATGACCTGACGCCTGATCCGACTGCGAAGACGGCGGCCAAGGGCCACTTCGCCAAGGCTGTCGAGGAAGCCAAGGCTGGCGCGCAGGCGCTCGGCAAGGAAGCGCAGGAACGCGCCAGTGAAGTGCGCGACAAGCTCGCCCAGCAAAAGGACGATCTTTCCGCGAAGAGTCGTGAAAAGAGCAGCGAAGCCAAGGACATTGCCTACGAATACGCTGCGCAGGGCAAGGCCAAGGCGACCGAAGGCATGCAGAAATTCGGCAAGCTGGTCGAAGACAATGCCGCGATGATCGACGAGAAGCTCGGCGTCCAATACGGCAACTATGCCCGCAGCGCAGCAGCCACGATCAATGACACGGCGAGCAAAATCGACGAGAAATCGCTCGAGGACATGGGCGAGGACGTGAAGACCTTCGTACGTGAAAAGCCCGCGCTTGCGGTGGGTATCGCAGCCGGAGTGGGCTTCATGCTCGCACGTCTGTTCCGCCGCCGCTGACCGGTTCGAGCGCTTGTCCGTCACGGGAGACACGGTGGATTCGCTAGCAAGTCCCGGACCGCCGGACGTGGACGACGAAGACCTGCGCGAGGACCCAAGCCTCGCGCAGGACATGAAGACGCTGGCAAGCGAGGTCCGCGCATTTGCCGAGGCCGAACTGGCCTACCAGAAGGCCCGCGCCGCCTATGCTGGCAGTGTGGCCGGAGCGATCGCCGCCCTCGGGATTGTTGCCGCCGTTCTGCTGTTTTTCGCGGCAATGGCCGCGATCTTCGGCACGGTGATCGCGCTTGCGTCGGTTCTTGGCGCCTGGGGCGCAATGGCGGCGGTTTCGCTAGCGCTGCTGGCGTTTGCCGCCTTGTGCGCTTTGCTGGCGCTGATGCGGTTCAGGCGGATGAAAGCCGTGCTAGGCCAAGGCGATGGCAATGACACGCGCGGCTGAACAACTGGTGCTGGCCGAGCGCGCCAGCCGCGACGCGGCCAAGGCGCGCCTCGACTCCCAGATTGCCCGGATTCGCGGCGATATCGAAGAGCGCGGGATTGGCGGCAGGATTGCCGACGAGGCAAGCGCCAAGGCTTTTGCCGCTCTCGACGAGGCAGCCGAGATAGCCGGGCAGAGCAAAGGCGTCATCGGCGGCACCCTGGCGCTTCTGGCGCTGTGGTTTTTTCGCAGGCCCATCATTTCCGCCTTCGCGTCGCTGTTCGGCGCGGATGACGGAAGCGACGACAGCAAGGGAAACAACGACAATGGATTCGGGTGACACAAGCGATCAGGCAACGGCCCAGACCAACGTGGTCGTGCTGCCCAACAAGGGAGAGGAACTGCCGGTACACCGCAAGGCGGCAGAATTCGTGCGCGAGCATCCGGTAGCGACGGTCGCCGGCGGCCTGGCACTCGGCGCCATTGCTGCTGCTCTCATTCCGCGCGGCAACCGCGCTTTCGTTGCCCGGAAAAGCTCGTTGATGGCCGAGGCGATCGCCGCGGCAAGCGCAGCGGTCGCCCAGCAAGCGCTGGGCTCGCTCGATACGGCATCGTCCGGGGTGAAGCGCGGTGCCCATTCGCTGGCCTCACTGGCCGAACATGCGGGCGAAGTGGTCGCCGACAGGGCGAGCGGAGCCGCCCATGCTGCCTACGAACGGGCGCAGGCCCTGCTAGGGCGCAAGACCTTGCCGCCGACGCTCGGCGAACGGATCGCGGCTCGTGCCGGCGAGATTGCCGGTCGGTTGCGGAAATAACGGGAACCGCTTGCACTTCGCAGGTGCAGCACGTTAAGATACTCGATCAGACAATCGCGGGACTTGCCGTAATGCCAAAGCTTCATCTCGTCATGGGTGGCAGGGTTTCCGACCCTCAGACGCTTGATTTCATCGACCTGGAAAAGCTCGATCTGGTGGGCGTCTACGCCAGCTATGACGAGGCTGAGGAAGTCTGGCGTTCGCGGGCGCACAAGACCGTGGACGATGCCCAGATGAAATATGTCATCGTCCATCTGCACCGGCTGCTGGAGCCGCACCTGCCGGAGGAGTGACGCCCCGGCATCCGGCACTGGCGCCAGTCAGATGAATTCGATCTTCTGGACCAGGTAGAACTTGTCGCCGGCCGGAACGGTCACTTCGATCTCGTCATCAACCTTGCGCGTGATGAGCGCCTTGCCCAGCGGCGAATTGTAGCTGATCCGGCCCTTCTTGGCGTCCGCCTCGTGAGGACCGACGATCTGGTATTTGACCGGCTTGTCGTCTTCGTCGAGCAGGGTCACGGTCGCGCCGAAAATGATCTTGTCGCCCGAAAGCGTTGCCGGATCGATGATCTGGGCGCGACTCATCTTGTCCTCAAGGTCCGCAATGGTCGCCTCGACCTGACCCTGCCGCTCCTTCGCCGCGTGATATTCGGCATTTTCGGAAAGATCGCCATGCGCGCGCGCTTCCTCGATCGCCTCGACGATGCGGGGGCGCTCCTCACGCAACGCCTTCAATTCGGCGGTCAGCTTTTCATAGCCTTCCGCCAGCATCGGCAGCTTCTCGACACTTGCCATTAACGTCTTCCCGTTGCGGCCCGGACCCGCTTCGCGACTAGAATGCTGCCCCCTTGCCAAGGCAAGGAGTCGATCCGTTCGCGTGAGTGGGGGGGGCAGATCAGATCAGCTATAATAATCTTGCAGCGAGCGAACTTCAAGCTTTGCGCCGCGCATCGCCGCTATTGCCTGCGCAACCGCCCTGCTCGCCGCCGCCGTGGTGAAGTACGGAACCTTGGCATTTAGCGCCGATGAGCGGATCGACTGCGAGTCCTTCAGGCTCTGCCAACCCTCTGTCGTGTTGAAGATCAGCGCGATTTCGCCGTCGATGATCCGGTCGACAATGTGCGGGCGGCCTTCGGCGACCTTGTTGACCAGTTCGACCGGCAGGCCTGCATCGGCAAGGTACTTCTGCGTGCCGCCGGTAGCGACAATGCGGAAGCCGAGATCGACGAGATCGCGCACCGCGGGCAGAATCTGTGCCTTGTCGCTGTCCTTTACCGAGACGAAAGCTGTTCCACCTTGCGGAACCTTGGTTCCCGCACCCAGCTGCGACTTGGCAAATGCCGTGGCAAAATCGCGATCGATGCCCATGACTTCGC
>JAURNJ010000323.1 GCA_030830245.1 Novosphingobium sp.
AGGTGGCGAGATTGGCATCGCCGGTGGAATGCGGATGGATCGCCGAGGCCAGCGAACTGGTAACGACATTGATTCCCGCTTCGAGGAAGCGGGCGATCTCGGCTGTGGTCTGCACGTTGTCGCGCACGCCGTTGCCGAAATAGGTGACGGCATCGGGCTTGAGCGCGATCAGCACGTCGAGGTCTTGCGAGGCGGCGACACCCACCGGCTCACGGCCGATCAGCTCGCCCGCGTCTCGCCCGGCCTTGTCCGCATTCCAGACGTAGAGGCCGACCAGCTCCATGTCGGCACGGTCGATAACCGCGCCCAGCGCGTGCCGCCCGGTTGCCCCGGTGCCCCAATGAACGATACGGTAAGCCAAGTTATTCGGCTGCCTGGGCCAGTTCGGCTTGCGGTGCCTGCGGCCCGCGCAGCAGGCGACCGGGCAGTTCGCCCGCCACTGGCTCGTCGTTCTCGCGGATCACTTTGCCGTTGACCACGGTCATGACATAGCCCTCGGCGCGCTGGTGCAGTCGCCGCCCGCCGCCGGGCAGGTCGTTGACGATCTCGGGGCGGAACAGCCGCAGGCGCTCATGGTCGATGACGTTGACATGGGCGCGGTAGCCGGGCTGGAGCAGGCCGCGATCGTCGAGGCCGAATACTTCGGCGGGATTGCGCGCCAGCGTCTTGACCATCTGCTCGACGGAAAAACGGGTGCTCTTGCGGTCGCGCACCCAGTGGGTCATCGCCGTCGTCGTGAAGCTGGCGTCGCAGACCATTCCGTAGTGCGCGCCGCCATCGCCGAGGCCGACGACCACGTTGGGATCGTTCAGCATCTCGAGCACATGGTCGAGATTGTAGAGGACGAAGTTGCCCAGCGCGCAGATCATCAGGTTGCGGCCCTCGTCGGCCAGCAACTGGTCATACATGTAGTCCTCGACCGGCACGCCCGCCGCGTCGGCCAGCGCCTGCATCGAGGTGGCGGGATCGGGCTCATAGTCCGGCCTGTCCGGATCGAGCGGGAAGATCTGGCCGAAATTGCGCGCGAACGGGAACAGCGGGTGCTTGGGATCGAGGTTGTCGCCGTGTAACAGCTGCTCGCGCATTTCGGGCTCGCGCATCCGGGCGACCTTTTCCGCTAGCGGCAGGTCCTCGATCTCGCGCCAGGCCGCGGTCATGCAGAAGGGATTGGCTGTGGCCGAAAGCCCGATCATCAGGCCGATGGGTCGGGGAAACATTTGCGCTATCATCTTCGCGCCACTGTCGTTCGCCTGGCCAAGGGCCTCCATCAGCTTGCGGTATTCATAGGGATCGCGCGAGCTTTGCGCGCTGGTGAAAGTGATCGGACGACCCGATCTTTCCGAGATTCGCCGCATGATGTCGAAATCGCCGACTGGCGGCTCCCCGGTGACGGCGGGGATCATCTGGAACACGCCCCGACCTGCTTCCTTCATTGCTTCGGCAAGGACGTGGAGTTCCTCCTCCCCGACATCATAGGTGGGAACCAGCTCGCCCGAAGTGCTCTTGTGAACATAGGCGCGCGAGGTGCCGATGCCTGCCGCGCCGGCCTCGAGCGCTTCGGCCATCAGTGCCTTCATCCGGGCCAGGTCGTCAGCGTTGGCGGCCTCGTGCCGGATCGCGCGATCGCCCATGACATAGACCCGCAGAGCCGAGTGCGGAACCATGACGGCATAGTCGATGTCGTGGCCGCGCCGCTCGGCAGCGTCCATGAATTCGGGGAAGGTCTCCCACGACCAGTCGAGCCCGGCGGAAGTGACCGGCTCAGGGATGTCCTCGACCCCTTCCATGAGTTCGATCAGCTTGGCGTGATCCGTGGGGCGGCAGGGAGCAAAACCGATGCCGCAATTGCCGGTCACGACTGTGGTGACGCCGTGGTTTGACGACGGGACGAGATATTCGGACCAGATCAGCTGGCCATCGTAATGAGTGTGGATGTCGGTGAAGCCGGGCGTGACGATGAGACCGGTCGCATCGACCTCGCGACGGCCCCTGCCGGGAACATGGCCAACCGCGCTGATCCACTCGCCATCGATGGCCACGTCGCCGACAAATTTCGGCTCACCGCTGCCATCGACGATGGTGCCGCCGCGGATAACCAGATCGTGTTCCATCTCTGCCATGTCCATGCTCCCGAATCTTGTGCCTTCGCGCGCACCGTGATGCCGCAAGGCGCGTTCTCTTGCACCCATGCATAGGCCAATTTGTCGGCAGGGTCCAACCCGGCGATGCGTGGTCCAAGGCGTCGTCGAGTGGGTTCGCATGCCCGCTTGGACTCAATTGCTGGCGAACTGTGGTTTTGATGCAACAGATTGTCTTGCATCCCGCTTGACGAGCACCCTTGAAATGATGCAGTCAAGTTTTTGCCTGTCGGCGCAATCGATGAACAATCTGTGGCATCGTTGCGCGTTTTGAACGTCAGGGGAGGGAGAAACCTGAATGCTTTACGTAAAACTCACGTCGCGCCTTCTTACCGGCACTGCCATCGTTGCCGCAGGATTTATCGCGGGAACGGCTCAGGCGCAGGACGCCGAGGATGTCGGCGGCATCCAGGAAATCATCGTTACCGCGCAAAAGCGCGAACAGAGCATTCAGGACGTTCCGATCGCGGTTACCGCGCTGGACAGCTCCGCGATTGCCGCGAACAAGATTGAGACGGTTGCCAACCTGACCGGTCTGGTCCCGGGTCTGGTCATGCGTCAGACTGCAGGCTCGCTGGCCGCGATTTCCTTCGCGATGCGCGGCGTCAACTCCAACCCTTCGGCCCCGCTGCAGGACAAGCAGATCGCCCTTAACATTGATGGCGTCTACATTGGCGGCAGCCGCGGCACGCTGGGCGAACTGATGGAAGTCGCAGGCCTTGAAGTTCTGCGCGGACCGCAGGGTACGCTGTTCGGCCGCAACTCAACTGCCGGTGCGATCAACATCACCACTCGCAACCCGACTGGCGACATGGCCTTCACCCAGATGGTCGGTGTCGGTAACGAAGGTCAGCTGCGTACCAGGACGACGATCGACACGCCTTCGTTCGGTCCGTTCAGCGCCTATGTCACCTACATCCACGACGAGAGCCGCGGCGACGTCAAGAACCTCGGCGCTGGCGTAACCTGGGATCGCACCAACCCGTTCGGTAATTATGGTCGCGCGACCTCGCCCAAGTGGGTTGGCGGACGAAACTATGAGAACGTGTTCGCGGCGCTGCGCTTCGACAATGGCGGCGATTTCACCGCGACCTACAAGTTCGACTGGTCGAAGGGCAAGTTTGCGGGCGACGCGCGCGTGACGCCGGTGATCAACACCGTGGGCAACCGCATTGCTCTAGCTGATGGAACAAGGCTCAACCTGCCTGGATCCAACACGATCGGCTCGCTTCTGCAGGCGATCATCAATGCGCAGCCCGCTGGCGGCGGCGTGTTCGGTCCGATAACGCTCAATCCTAACGACCGGCGTCCTTCAGCCGCAAACCAGTCGTTCAATACGCGCGGTTTCCAGCGCGTCGAGGGCCACAACCTTACCCTTGAATGGCAGGCAAGCGACAGCGTGACGCTCAAGAACACCTTCGGCTATCGTCGGAACGCGGTGTTCTCTGGCGGCTCCACAGTGGCGGGCCTCTCCGGCCTGCAATTCACGCCGGGCGCAGTCACGCCCTACGCCAATTTCGTGGGCCTCTCGGCGCTTGGCGCCAGTTTCGCCGCTCTGCCTGACCAGGCTGCGCGTGATGCTGCACTCGCCGCCGCGCTTGGCCCGGCGTTCCTGCCCGGCCTGCAATTCATCGCCGGCACTGGCCAGTATTACTTCGCCCCCTACGAAGGTCAGAGCTACGGTCGCCACCGGCAGCTCAGCAACGAGCTTCAGCTGAACTATTCGAGCGACAAGCTGGATGTCACCGCCGGTCTGCTGTACTTTGAAGCGAAGACGCGGGACTCTGGCTTGCTCGGCTTCGTTCCGAACATTGCCTTCGCGCCGACGTCGACAACAATCGCGATGGGCAACGGTTCGCAATCCGGTGGCGCGCAGCGCGCACTCGGCTGGACGAAGTCCTACGCCGCCTATGCCCAGTTCGAATACCAGCTCACCGATCAGCTTGGCCTCGTCGCG
>JAURNJ010000324.1 GCA_030830245.1 Novosphingobium sp.
GCCCGGCGGGCCGACCGCCTCTCCGGGACCGAGGCTGCTGATCGTCGCCGCCTCGGTCATGCCGTAGCCGCCGGAGCCTTCCGCCGGCACGCCGAAGCGGTCGCGCCATTTCTGCACCATTTCCGGCGGGAACGGCGCGGCACCAACTTTGCGCACCTGGCCATAGCAGCGTTTCGATTCCTCGGTATCGGGCGCCTCGGCGATCAGAGTCGCCATCGAGCCGAGCATGCTGATGACCGTCGCGCCCAAACGCTCGACATCGGGCCAGAAGCCCGAGACCGAAAAGCGCGGCGCGATCGCAACCGTCACCTTGGCGATCATCGCGGTGACGACCGACACTGCGATCGCATTCAGGTGAAACAGCGGCAAGGCCGACCACAGCACGTCGTCATCGCGGTAGCCTTGCCCGAGTGCGGCGCCCCACGCGATGTTGCAGGCGTGGTTGTGGCACAGCATGCAGCCTTTCGAAGCCCCGGTGGTGCCGGAGGTGTAGACCAGCATGGCGAGCTGGCCGGGCGTCACCTCATCGGGGACAGGGGGCAGGCCAGTCTTGCGCAGCGCCTCCAGCGCATGCACTTCCAAGTCTTCTAGCCCGCGTACATCCGCGCTGTCCGTGACGAAATGGCGCATATGCGGCAGTTCACCGGCAATGTCAGCGATCAGCGGCGCGAAACCGTCCTCGGCAATCACCACTGCGGCGGTGCAGTCGTTGAGCTGATTGCGCAGGAACGCGCCCTTGAAGGCGGTATTCACCGGCGCGCTGATCGCGCCGATCTTGTTGATCGCCAGCCATACCGTGACCGCGTCGATATTGTTGGAGAACATCGTCGCAACGGGCTGTCCCACCGTCACCCCCAGCTCGAGAAGGCCGTGGGCCAGTTCAGTGGACAAACGGTCGACATCGGCGAAGGTGTATCTTTCGCCGGAGAAATCGAGGAACACCTTGTCCGGCACTTCGGCGACCGCGCGGGCGAGCGCGGCGGTGATCGTGTCCTGTGGCAGTTCGCCAGGTTTGCGGCCTTCGATCATCCCGTCATCTCCCTCACCGCCACCGCACGTTCGAGCAGGGGAAGTGAATCGTTACCGAAGAACATCGCGTCGCCGAGGAAGAATGTCGGTACCCCGAAACCGCCGCGCTCCATTAGCTCGCGCGTGTTGGCGGCAAGTTCGGCGGCGATGTCGGGCCAGGCGAGCCCTTCTTCGAAAGTGGCAGGCGGCAGTCCCGCTTCGCTCCAGATCTTGGAAAGCACGGCACGGTCGCCCAGGTCCCGGCCATGGGTGAAAGCACCTGCCATCGCGCCGCCCGCAAATGCTTCGAGCCGACCCCAGCGCCCGGCGGCAACGCAGGCCAGCATGCAGGGGATCATGTCCTCGGGCTCCGGCAGATCGTCCGCCAGCGCCAGCCCGAGATAGTCCGCCCACAGTGGCAGGTCCTTTGCGTAATATGCCTGCTTGGCTTCGGGCAACGGCCAGTGAACGGCACGGTTGACCTGAGCGAAGACATCTTTGGCGAGCACCGGGCGCCAGCGGATCGCAACGCCCGCCTGCTCCGCGAACCATCCCGCGTGTTCGAACGCGAGCCAGGCCCAGACGCATGAGCAATCGAAGAAACCCTCGATCAGGGCAGGGTCACGGTCGCTCATGCCGCTTCGCCCCCAAGTCGCAAGCGCTCGCGCAGCTCGTGTTCGACAAGGCGCATGCGGTTGTTGCCGAAGAACATCAGCTCGTCGTCGACATAGAAGGTCGGCACGCCGAAACCGCCGCGCGCGACGAGTTCGTCGACATTGGCCTTGAGTTGCGCCTTGGATTCGTCGGCCTCGATCATCGCGAAGAATTCGTCCGGGTTCACGCCGACCTGTCTGCAAATGTCGGTCAGCACATCGTCGTGGCCAAGGTTGCGCCCGTCGCGCCACAACGCTTCGTAGGCGGCGATGGCGAAGGGCACGAGCTTGCCCGAAGGCTCCAGCGCGATGCAGCCGCGCATGCACTTGACGGTCTTGACCGGATGACCGCATTTCGGCGGCGAGTTGACGATGACGCCGGCGTGTTCGGCCCAGGCCTGCAGCTCCCTGCCCTCATAGGCCCCCTTGAGCGGCGGCGCGCGCAACCGGCGGTCGAGATAGAGTTCCTGGTTGACCTGGGCGAAGACGAAACCGACCACCACCGGCCGCCAGCTCACTGCGATGCCGAGCCGGGAGGTAATCCCTAAGAGGTTGGTGACGCCCAGATAGGCCCAGGGGCTGGCGCAATCGAAGAAGCACTCAATCCTGACCATTCACTTCCTCTCCGCATGCGCTGGCGGAAGCTGTCAGAGGGTGGGGCGCAGTGTCAACACCTGCGGTTGACGGGTGCCCGCGCAGCATACACCCTGTGCGATGCAGTCACCGGCAAGGGAGTTCACCGGCCATGATGCTCTACGATGCCGCAGGCCCCAATCCGCGCGTGGTGCGCATGTACCTCGCAGAAAAGGGGCTGGGCGTGCCGACCCATGTCATGGTGCTGGGCACCGGCGAGAACTGGACACCCGCCTACCTCGCCCGCAATCCGCTGGGCCAGGTGCCGGTGCTGGAAACAGACGACGGCAGTTGCATCAGCGAAACCACCGCGATCTGCGAATATCTCGAGGAACTGCGCCCCGAACCGCCGCTAATCGGGCGCTCGGCGGAGGAACGCGGCGAGACGCGCATGTGGACCCGCCGCGTCGACCTGATGGTTTGCGAGCCGGTGATCTATACCCATGGGTTCAGCCCGTTTGGTGCGCGGCGCGCCACCAAGCCGCAAGCCGCCAAAGCGATGCGCGCCATTGCCCATGAGAACCTGACGTGGTTCGACAGCCAGCTTGCGGACCGGCGATTCCTCTGCGGCGAGCGGTTTTCGCTTGCCGATATCCTGCTCTATGCCTTCCTCGATTACGGTATCAGCGTCGGCCAGGGGCTGAGTCCTGACTGGACGGCGCTGACTGCCTGGTACGAGCGGACCAGCGCGCGGCCATCGGCTGCCGCCTCGCTCGAAAGCCGGGTGGATTCGATGGCGCTCAGTGGCACGGTCTGAGCGCGCACTCCCCTATTCCCGCACCAGCAGCATTGCGCCTGCGAGCGGCCCGCCGGCGGTCGAGGTGGCGCAGACGCCGGGCTCGCCCTTCACCTGCCGCTCGCCCGCGCGGCACCACATCTGGGTGCAGGCCTCGTGGACCGCGCCATAGGCGTGGAGCCTGCCGGCGGAGAGCGCGCCGCCGCTGGTATTGATCGGCAGTTCGCCCTCGAGCGCGATGCGGCTGCCGCCCTCGATGAAGTCGCCTGCCTCGAAGCGCTTGCAGAAGCCGAAATTCTCCAGCCAGTTGATCGTGTGGAAGCTGAAGCCGTCGTAAAGCTGGGCGATCCTGACGTCCCTGGGCTTCAAATCGGTGCGGCTCCACATCATCTCGGCGACGGCAGGCTGGGCCTGCGTCGCCATCGCGTCGAGCTGGGTCCAGCTGTTGCGGTATTGCATGTTGGTGCCCACCGCCTCGATCCGGATCGGCGGGTTTCTAAGGTCGCGGGCCGCATCCATCCGCGAGACGATGATGGCGGTCGAGCCGTCGCAGGGCAGGTCGCAGTCGAATATCCGCAAGGGCGTGGCGATGATCCTCCCGTTGAAATAGTCGTCGAGCGTGATCGGCGTGCGGTATATCGCCTTGGGGTTGAGCGAGGCGTTGCGGCGCTGGTTGATCGCGATCATCGCCTGCTGTTCGGGCTTGATGCCAGATTCGTGGACGTAACGGGCGAAGAACA
>JAURNJ010000325.1 GCA_030830245.1 Novosphingobium sp.
CGGCTTGTCGTTCAGCACCGAGTTCATGATCATCGTGGGATAGCAGTTTCCGGGCGCGAAAACGGTGTTGAGCCGGGCAATCGTCACCTTCATGCCGAAGGCGCGGGCGCACATGCGGGCGACCGCTTCGAGGCCTGCTTTGGAATAGGGACTGGTCGCATTGTAGGCGTAGGAGGCATTGCCGATGCAGTCGCTCTCGGTGAACAGGTGCTCGGGATCGGCGCTGGGCGAATAAATGATCATGCTTGAGGCAACCAGGGTCGCCTTCGCCTTGCGGGTATGCTGCATCAGCAGCCCCGGCCCCTCGACGTTGGTGCGGATCGCTTCCTGGAGCTGGTCGAGCGGGCCGCGCATCCAGTTGAGGTGCAACACATAGGTGAAATCATCGGGCACCTGTGAAAAATCGCCCGAGCCGATGTCTGCCGCGCAGGTCCTGATCCCCGCCGCCTCGATCGCCACGCGCTTGGCTTCATCGTTGAAGCGGGCAAGGCCCCACACCTCGTTGTCCTTCGCCAGGGCTCTCGCCACCGGGCCGCCGACCGTTCCAGTTACGCCGGTCACGAGAATCTTCTCGCCCGCAATCATCGCCCTCTCCTCGGTATCCTCTTCGAGCAGGAGGCCTGCGTTACCGGCTTGTGTCAAGCTAGGCGGCTACGACCATCTAACATTTGGCGACGTGGGGGATCGGGTTTATGCGTGCTGGTAAGAAAAGATTTCAGCGGGAGAGATGCAATGACCGACGAAACCGCCAGCGGCGTCAAGGCGAGCGTCAACGACGCCTTCAATTACTGGATCGCCGAAGGCTGGTCGCCCGGCGGCTTCGTTCGCGAGGTCGATTACGCATCGAACACGCGAGGCCTCGATCCGATCTTTGCCGGGATAAAGATCGTCGATTGCGACACCCATTTCACCGAACCGCCAGACCTGTTTTCCGCCAACGCTCCTGTCGGCCTCAAGGACAAGCTGCCGCGTGTCGAACGCATCGACGGCTGCGACTACTGGATGGTGGGAGATCGCAACTTCGGGTCGCTGGGCGGCAATGTCATCGCCAAAGACCGCAACAAGCTGCTCGGCCGCCTCGCCTACCGGACCTATGACGAAATCGACCCCGGCGCCTACGAAGTCGCTCCGCGCCTGCAAGCCATGGACGACATGGGCATCTGGGCGCAGATCTGCTTCCAAAACGGCGGAGTGACGCAGGGCGGTTCGCTGGTTTCGCTGAACGATCCCGAACTGTCGGCCACCATCATCCGCATGTACAACGACGCCTGCATCGATCGCATGCAGGTTTCGGGAGACCGCGTGAACTGCATGGCGTCGCTGCCCTACTGGGACCAGAAATTCATGATCTCTGAGCTGCGCCGGGTCATCGACGGCGGCATTCGCGGCGTTGTCATGCCCGACCGGCCCGAGCGGCTTGGCGAGCCCTATCTCGGCACCGATGGCAAGGTGAACCCGTTCTGGGCAGAAGCATTCGAGATGTGCGAGGCCTCCGGCGTGCCGCTGGTCTATCACCTCAACAGCGCGCTCGATGCCAATTCGGCGATCTGGGACAACCTTGGCTTTGACCAGAAGCTGCCGATCCATGCCCTGCTGCACCACGCGGGCTGCGCCGCTACGCTTTCAAACTTCATCGTCTCGGGCCTGCTCGACACCTACGAGGACCTCAAGATCGGCCTGATCGAAAGCGGCATGGGCTGGGTGCCGTTCTGGCTCGAAGGCATGGACCACCAGCTTTACGAGTTCCGCACGCGCGTGAACCGGGGCCTGAAGAAAACCGCCAAGGAATACTTCGCCAAGAATTTCTGGGTGAGTTTCTGGTTCGAGGATAATGCGCCCAAGCACTTGCTCGATGTCATCGGCGTCGACCGGGTGATGTTCGAGACCGACTACCCGCACCCGACCTCGCTCTATCCCGGCGTGCAGGACAAGCTGGTCGAGGTGCTGGGCCACCACGATCGCCACACGCAGGAACGCGTGCTCGAAAAGAACGCGGCGGAGCTGTTCAACCTCTCGCTGTGAGGTCGGCCTTCAATTGCCTGCATTGATCGGCACGACGACCCCGTTGTCGTAGGCGTATTCGAGCCATTGCAGGCGCAGTTCGGCAAGAATGTCGGGATGCTCGGCCGCCAGATCGCGGGTCTCGCCGGGGTCCGCCACGACATCGAACAGCTCCCAGCGGGTCGGGCCGGTCGGGGCCGGGATATAGACCGCCTTCCACTGGTCCCTGCGCGACCAGCGGCGTCCGAACATCTCTCCGTTGTCGATGACGTTTTCGTGGATCACCGCCCCGGGATCGCGGAGCAGCGGAGCAAGGCTGGTTCCGGTCGGAACGAACACCGGATCGTTGCCACGGGTGAATTGCGGCTTGGGCAGGCGCGCCAGTTCGATAATCGTGGGAACCATGTCGCGCACGGAAACGTAGGAAGCGGAAATCCCGCTCTGCTTCACCGGCGTTCCGGCGATGAAGGCAACCGGACGGGTGCCGCCCTCGCTGGGGAAAGACTTGTAAAGGCGCGATGGCGCGGACGCTGCCTCCGCCCAGTTGGTGTCGTACCAGAAATAGCTCTTCTCGGTTCCCAGCGAGGCAAGGCTGTTGTCGCCGCTCGCAAGCAATCCCTTGCCGACATCGGGAAACACCACCGATTTTTCGAGCTGGTGCCCTTCCGCGCCATTGTCCGACATGAAGAAGATCAGGGTATTTTCAGACAGCCCGCGCTCCTTCAGGCTCGCCATCAGGCGGCCGATGTTCTGGTCAAGCCGGTCGACCATCCCCGCGTAGACCTCCATCTGGCGGGCGAGCCTTTTTCGCTCGGCGGCGGGCTGATCCTTCCAGCGCACCGGCGTGCTCGGTTCGGGGGCCGTGGCATCGGGCTTCAGCAGGCCAAGCTGCTTCTGCCGCGCCACACGCCGGGATCGGAGCTCGTCGTAGCCCATGTCGTACTTGCCGGCGTAGCGGGCAATGTCCTGCGCCGGGGCATGCAAGGGATAGTGCGGCGCGGTGAAGGCCAGATAGGCGAAGAAGGGCCGCTTGTCCGTCTTGCGGTCAGGCAGGAAACCAATGAGCTGGTCGGTGAAATAGTCGGACGAATAGAACGGCGGCGGGGTGACCGGCTTCCCATTCAGCGTGTACTGGGCATAGGCGGTCTGCGCGCCCGGCGCCGAAGGCGGATTGAAATGGTTGTGTCCGCCGCCAAGCAGGGTGAAGGACTTCGCAAAGCCGCGGCTTGCCGGATTGGCCGCCGGAACGTGCCCTAGGTGCCATTTGCCCGACATGAAGGTGTCGTAGCCCGCCTCCGAAAGCCGCTCGGCGATCGTCACCACCCGCGCATTGAGATGGCCTTCGTAGCCCGGCTGGCCCTTCTGGTTGGGATTGCGGTCGAGGAATTCGCCGAAGGTGGCGAGGCCGGTGCGGTGATGATCGACCCCGGTAAGCAGTTCCGCGCGCGACATGGAGCAGACTGGAGCGGTGTGCAGGTTGGTCAGCCTCACCCCCTGCATCGCGAGCGCATCGAGATTGGGCGTGCGGATTTCACCGCCAAACGCGCCGAGATCGGAAAAGCCGAGATCGTCGGCGACAATCACGATGATGTTCGGGCGGCTATCCGCGCCCTGTCCGGCAGTCTGGGCCGAAACAGGAGCGGCCAGCGCCACCGGGGCAAGAGCGAATACCAGCGCAGTGGTCAGCTTGAGGCGATTTCTTTGCACGTGTCCTGCTCCCCCTACATCAGTTGCGCCTTGCCGTCCTTCGCGCCCGGTGCAGCTTCGAAGCTGCGGCGAACGGCGTCGCTGGTCAAGGTGACGCGTTCGGCCAGCGTGAGAGCCGCCAGCCGACGCGCGTTCTCCTCGTCGCGCGGATTGGCATAGACCATCGGCAGCCATTCCTTGTCGAGTTGGGCAAACAGCCCCTGCGCCGCATCCTGCGGATCCTGCGGCACCTGCGTGCCTTCAGGCAAGTCTGCGGGAGTGCGGCTCTCGGCAAAAGGAGTCTGCCGAACCTTCTGGTTGTGCTGGAAATTGGGCGTGTAGGTCGATCCGATCATGAATGAGGTGACATCGACACCCTTGGGTCGCAGCTCGTACCACAGGGTTTGCGCCAGCAGGTTTTCGTAAGCCTTGGAGGCCGAATAGCTGGACCAGGCATAAAGGCCCTGTGCCGCTGCCAGCGACGACGAGATGACGATGCCGCCACGCCCGCGCGCCGCCATCCTGCGCGCGAAATGGTGGACGAGCACTGTCGGCACGGTGCAGTTGACGTGGATGTTGGCGAGGTGGCGGTCCATGTCCTGCACGATGAACTCGCCGCCGTGTTCCAGCGCGGCGTTATAGATCAGGAAATCGACTTCGGTGCCTGCCAGCCCGGCAAGCAACAGGTCGAGGATCGCTGGATCGGAGAGGTCGGCAGCAATGGTTTTCGCTTCGACCCCAAAGTCGGCCCGGATACGCTTCGCAGCCAGATCGAGCTTGTCCTGCCCGCGCGCGGTGATCACCACGTTCATGCCGCGCCGCGCCAATTCACGTGCCAGCGCCTCGCCAAGCCCGACCGAACCGCCGATGACCATGGCCCATGGCCCGTATCGCGCGTTGTAGTCCGCCACTGCGCCCATCCAGCAATCTCCCCGCGCAAAACCCCTGCTTGTCTTGATGCGCCGCCAGAGCCTATCATGCCCCGACCCTGCAAGTCAGCAGCGGCAATGGGACTGGAAGCAATGAGCGGATCGGAACCGGGCAAGTGCCCGGTGATCGTAACCAATAGCGACGAATTCTATCTCGATCCCGATTCGGCCATGCCACCGGGACCGCGCCCTGAAGTGGCGCGCAGCGAATACGGCATCGAGTTCCTTAGCTATCCAGTGGTGCGGCAGGGCTTTCGCGACAAGCGCATGCAGCCGCGCGATGTCGCCTATTTCAGGTCGATCGGCGCGAGCGAGATCATCCTCGAATTCATCCGGGACGGAAATCTCAATTTCATGGCGCCGGACAAGCACGATCGCATTCGCCCGATCCTGGTCAAGGCCTTCACCACTTCGCGAGTCGATTCATTCCGGCCGGAAATGCGCCGGATTGCCAATGATCTGATCGACAGGTTCATCGACCAGGGGCGAGCCGATCTCGTCGCCGACTTCTGCCACGAATATCCGATCTCGGTGATCTCGCAATTCGTCGGCATGTCGGGCGAGGATGTGCCCGATGTTGCCTCAGCGACCATGCACCTGCGCATGCTTGGCCAGAAGCCGTTCGAACCTGGCATGCCCGTGCTCGAAAAGGCGCTGCGCTTTCTCTACGGGCATATTTCGCAAGTCCTGGCCGAGCGCCGCGCGGGGCCGCCGCAGGACGATTTTCTCGGCGCACTGATCGATCTGTGGGATGGCGAGGACCAGCTGACCGAAAGCGAGCTGATCTGGTCGGTATCGTTCCTGTTGCTGGGCGGGCACGATACCACCCGCTACACGCTTGCGGGCTGCCTCATCTCCATTCTCGATGCGGGTATGTGGGAAGCGCTCGCCGCCGACCCCTCGCCCGCCCTCGACGTCCTTGCCGATTCGATGCGGCTCCACCCCGGCACCCCGCGCCAGATGCGGGTGGTGCATGAACCGCTGGAAGTAGCGGGCCACAGCCTGGCGCCCGGCGACGTCGTCTCGCTCAACATGCTGGCGGCGGGCCGCGACCCAGGGGTGTTCGACGAGCCCGGCAGCCTGCGCTGTCCGCGTGAAGGCACGGCCTACGACATCGGGTTCGGCTTCGGCAGATTCGCGTGCATCGGCCAGACCCTGGCACGCACCGAAATGGTTGAGGCGATCGGCGTGTTGACCAGCCGCCTGACGCAAGTGGAACGCGAAAGCGAACCGGTGCTCAAGCCGACCGGAGTGGTTGCCGGTTTTGACCAGATTCCGGTCCGCTTCAAGGCGCGCGTGGGTTGACTGCGATGGGTGCCGGGTCAGCCGTCGAACCGCAAGCCGAAGTACCGGCGCATGTTCCCGCGCACCTCGTACGGGATTTCGACTTTCGCTATTCGGCGGGCGTGGCTGCCGACCCGTGGACCTACTATGCACAGGCCCCCGATGGCGAACCGGTGTTCTGGACAACCCGAAATGGCGGGCACTGGGTGGTCAGCGGAGCCGAGGTGGTGGACGAGGTGTTCCGCCGTCACGAGCTGTTTTCCAACGGTGT
The DNA here is from genome assembly GCA_030830245.1 of Novosphingobium sp. Classification (GTDB taxonomy): domain Bacteria; phylum Pseudomonadota; class Alphaproteobacteria; order Sphingomonadales; family Sphingomonadaceae; genus Novosphingobium. The sequence continues at coordinate 6,172 of JAURNJ010000325.1, forward strand.
TGTCTCGATCCCCGCACCGCCCCGCCCGCAGGCGATCCCTTCGGGTCTCGACCCGCCGGAGCACGGCAAGTTTCGCAAGATCCTCTCGCAGCATGTGTTCAGCCCCCGTGCGCTCGCCCCGATCGAGAGCTACATGGACGAGGTGTTCGCTGACTTGCAGGCGCAGATAGCACCGCGCAGCGCATGCGAATTCATCGCCGATTTCGCTCGCCCGCTGCCGGTCGCCCTGGTGCTCAAGATCATGGGGCTATCGTCCGAACGGCAGGACGACTTTCGCGAATGGGCTCGCAAGATGTTCCACGGCACCTCGATCGAGGAGCATCTCGAGGGCTATGGCGAGGCGCGCGCCTTCGTCGGGGACTGGGTGGCCGAACGGCGCGAGGCGATTGCCAGCGGGCGCGAGAAGCCTGGCTCATCGGGCCTGTTCATCGAGGCGCTTACGCAGGGCCAGGTCGATGACCGGCCGCTGACCCACGACGAAATCCATTCAATTTCCATGCTGATGCTGGGCGCAGGGGTAGATACGCTGACCTCGCAGATGGGCCATGCCATGCTGCATTTTGCCACGCACCCTCAAGACCGCGATCGGCTGGTGGCCAACCCCGATCTGGCGGTCCACGCGGTCGAGGAACTGCTGCGCCGCTATGCCATCGCCAATATAACGCGGGTGGTGGCCAAGGATCAGGTCTATCGCGGCGTCACCATGAAAAAGGGCGAACTCGTGCTTTGCGCGGCGGCGATGGGCGGGCTCGACGAAGCGACTTATGCCGACGCGCTGACGGTCGATGTCGATCGCCTGCAGAAGTTCCGCCACACGCCTTTCGGCGCCGGGCCGCATATCTGTCCGGGCGCA
>JAURNJ010000035.1 GCA_030830245.1 Novosphingobium sp.
GATCTGGGTGGGGCAGTTGCTGGGCGAGGACGCGCTTGCCGCCACGGCCAATGCCAACATGATCATGTTCCTGTTCCTGACCGCGGTCTGGGGCTTCAGCATGGCCACCAACGTGATGATGGGCCAGCACTTCGGCGCCCGGGATTATGATGGCGCGCGGCGCAGCCTTGGCACTGGCATCGGGTTTTGCGTCGGCATTTCCACCGTGGCTGCAGTGCTGGGCTGGATCTTCACCGACGAGCTGCTGCGCCTGCTTTCGACCCCGGCTTCGATGCAAGACTTTGCCCGCGACTACCTGCGGGTCTCGTTCGTCTCGATGCCGTTTTCGACCTTCTCGATGCTGGTGGGCATCGGTGTGCGGGCAGCAGGCGACGCCAAGACCCCGTTCTACGCCATGATCCTGACTTCGGTGCTGGCTATCCTGTTCAACCCCTTGCTGATCCTTGGCGTCGGGCCGTTTCCCGAACTCGGCATTACAGGCTCGGCGCTGACCATGGCCGTCACCAACTTCATCGGCGCCATGGCCATGGTCGTGTGGATTTACTGGAAAGATCTGCCACTGCGCCTGCGCGGGCGGGAATTCGCCTATATCCTCACGGTAAAAGACGAGCTTTCCTTCATCCTCAGGAAGGGCGTGCCGATGGGGGCGATGATGCTCATCACCTCGTCCTCATCGCTGGTCATGGTCGGCCTCGTCAATCGCGAGGGCGCGCTGACGGCGGCGGCCTATGGCGCGATGATCCAGGTGTGGAACTACATCCAGATGCCGGCGATGGCGGTGTCGATGGCGGTCAGCGCGATGGCCGCGCAGAACATCGGCGCGGGCCGGCATGACCGAGTGGCGCAGGTTACAAATGCGGGCCTTGCCATAAGCGTGGTGCTGACCACGGCGCTGCTCGTGCTGCTGGTGGTGCTCGCCGATCCGATCCTGGCGCTGTTCGTGGGCGCGGACAGCAAGGCAATTCCGCTCGCCAAGCACATCCAGCTGCTGACGAGCTGGTCCTATGTCATGCACGCGCTGATGATGATCCTGGTCGGCGTGCTGCGCAGCTATGGCGTGGTGATGATCTCGCTGCTAATCAGCGGCTTCTCGCTCTACGCGGCGCGACTGGGATTCTACTTCGCGCTCTATCCGGCGATCGGTTCAGACGCGCTTTGGCTCGCCTTCGACTTTGGCGCAGGCATGGCAATGGTGCTGACCTGGCTGGCCTATTCGCGCGGGGAATGGAGATTGCGCTTCGGCTTGCCGAAGACGGCGCCGCTCAGCCTGATTTCGACCTCGTCCTAACGCCCGCCTGCGCGCCAGCGCTGGACGGTGCGCGCCACCATTTCCTCCTCACCGCCGGAGTTGGTCCACAGGTGGCTGAACGAGGGATCCTCGGAAGCCGGACGCTTGAACTCTTCAAGGTCGTCGAAGGTGGCGCGGATCGGGATCGAGACGCCCTCGCCGCTGATGATGCATTCGCGGTTGCGCAGGGCCGGGATTGCGTCGAGGAAGCCGCGGCTGCCTTCGGGCATGGCCGCCTTGACGAAAGCCTGGTCGCGATCGTTGTTGAGGCGCATGGCGATGATCGTGCCGCACTGCGAAAGTACGCCTTCGGCAAGGTCTGACGGGCGCTGCGTGACGAGGCCCAGCGAGATACCGTATTTACGGCCTTCCTTGGCGATGCGCGAAAGGATCTTGCCGACCGAGGAACCATCGACGTTCCTCTCGTTGGGAACGTAGCGGTGCGCCTCTTCGCAGACCAGCAGGATCGGGCGCGTCTTCTCGTCGCGGCTCCATATGGCGAAATCGAAGATCAGGCGACTGAGCACGGCAACCACCGTGCTGGTGATGTCGGACGGCACGCCGGAAACGTCGATGATGGAAATCGGCTTGCCGCGTGTCGGCAGGCGGAAAATCTTCGTCAGGAAGTCGGCCATGGTGTCGGCAACCAACATGCCCGAGAACATGAACTGGTAACGCGGATCGCCCTTGATCTCGTCGATCTTGGCCTTGAGCCGAAGGTAGGGCGCGACGGTGCGGCCCTTGTCCAGCTTGCCCATTTCGTTCTGCAGGATCGTCGACAGGTCCGAGATAAGGTAGGGCACCGGCGCATCGGCGGTAACCTTGCCCAGCTGTTCGGCGAGCCGGTTCTTGGCGCGCGCCTCCAGAAGGCACTTGCCGAGGATTTCCTCGTGCTCCTGCCGGTCCGGACCCTTGTTGGTGATGAAAACCTCGCAGTGCTCCGCGAAGTTCATCAACCAGTAGGGCATCTGCAGGTTGGTGACATCGAGGATCATGCCGATGTTGCGGAAGGCAGAGCCATATTCGCCATGCGGATCGATCATCACGACATGCGCTTCGGGCGAATGTTCGCAGATCTTGTGGAGGATGAGCGAGGCGCTGGTCGACTTGCCGGTGCCGGTAGAGCCGAGCAGGGCAAAGTGCTTGCCGAGCAGGGCATCGACATAGAGCCCGGCGCGGATGTCGCGCGTGGGATAGACATTGCCGATTTCGATGCTTGCGCGCCCGTCGGAGGCATAGATCTGCTTCAGGTCGGCGCTGGTCGCCGGGTAGATATAGGCGCCGGGAATCGGATATCCGGTGACACCGCGCCGGAAGCTGTGGATGCGCCCGGTGAGCCGTTCCTGGCTGCCCTCGCCGACAAAGTCGACCGTAGCCAGCACACCGCCCGGAGTGGCGTTGTCCTGCTTCTGGCGGCGCACGCTGGCAAGCAGCCAGTTGCTGCCGACCCGGATCTTGACCTGGCTGCCGACCTGTCCTGCCAGCGCGATCGAAGGATCGGCGTCAGCCGCGCATTCCTGCAGGCGTTGCAGATCGAGTGCAATCTGCGCTTCCGAACCGCCAATTTCCAAGACCATGCCGATGGGGTCGCGGGAATTCTCTACCACGTTCGCATCGTGGGAAAACTCCCCTTCGCTCGCCACTTCGTCTGCATGGACGAAACCGGTAGCGCGCATATCAGTCATCATTTCAGCCTGCCTGGTTTTCGTGACAGAAACCAACCTAGGTCTGCAGGGTTAAGATTGGCCTAAATCGGCTCAAACCAGGGCGAACAGCCTGCCCGCAATCCAGCCCATCATCACCGAAAGCATCACCGCAGCGAGACCATAGAGGAACGACTGGTCTTCGGCGAAATTGGCAATGGCGCGCTCGAAGCCAAGTTTACGCACTTCGACTTCGCTGCTCGCCGAAGCGACTACACGACCATTGGATATTGCGAATGTTTCGGCTGTATAAGTCCCGATCGGCACGCTGGAAGGCAGGAAGATGCGCGCCTGATATAGCACCTGCTCCTTGACCGAGACGCCGTCCGGCGCCTCGCGATACAGGCCCCCGCGCTGGTTGAGATCGACAAGCCCCTTTGAAAAACGAAGCTGCTCGGCAGGATCGATGGCGCCGATTGGCGAAAGCTGGAGCCAGGAAAGGCCAAGCTCGTAAATCGCGGCGGTCTTGTCATCGACAATCTCGGCAATCGGCCTGGAAGAGGCAACGGCGTAATACGAAGGCGCCGAACGCAACTCGGTGCTCGCGGTATTTATCCAGATACCGGCGACCTTGGACTTCTCGCGCAGGACAATCGACTGGGTCGGCCCCTTGAGCACGACGACTATATCGTAATCCCGCGCGGCGCGCGTGCCATCGCGGCTGAGGATTGCGCCAAACAGGAGCAGTTCTGTGCCGGTAAAACCCTGGCGCAGCTGGATTTCGTGCTGCGACACCTCGGGCACGAGAATGGGATCACGCGCGCCGGTCAGCATGATAAGGGCGAGAAAGGCAAACAGAACTCTCACAGCGGGGAAACCGTATAGATTTCGTCAGGCCGGTAGCCGAGCCCGAGCGCCATCCTGAGGGCCACCAGCAGCACTATGGCCGCCAGCACGAGGCGCAGGCGCACGGGGCTGATCTTCTGCGCCAGCGTGGCGCCCAGTTGCGCCCCGGTAACCGAGCCGATCAGCAGCAGGATGGCCAGCACGATATCGACCGCCTTGGTCGTCATGGCGTGCATCATCGTTGTCGCCATGGTCACGAACAGGATCTGGAACAGCGACGTGCCGACCACGACGTTGGCGCTCATGCCAAGGATATAGAGCATGGCGGGAACCAGCACGAAGCCGCCGCCAATGCCCATCAGCATGGTCAGGATGCCAACCCCCATGCCCAGCAGCAGGGGCGCCAGCGGCGAGATGTAGAGCCCCGAGCGATAGAACCGCCAGCGCAGCGGCAGGCTCGCGACCAGCGGGTGGTGCCGCCTCTTGCGCGGGGAGATCACTTCGCCGGTACGCTCTGCCCGGATCGACTGGAGGCTCTCCTTGGCCATGATCCAGCCGATCGAACCCAGCAGCAGCACATAAAGGATGTTGATGACCGTATCGATCTGGCCAAGATCCTGAAGCAGGCGGAACAGGATCGCCCCGAAACCAGCGCCCAGGATGCCCCCGGCGACCAGAACCCCGCCCATCTGGAAATCGACGCCGCCACGCCTGGTATGAGCGAAGACGCCCGAAACGCTCGCCCCTGTCACCTGGCTTGCCGCCGATGCCGCAGAAACGGTGGGTGGCACTCCATAGAAAATCAGCAGGGGTGTCGTCAGGAAACCGCCCCCGACCCCGAACATGCCGGACAGTATGCCGGTCAAAGCACCCAGCCCGACAATCACCAGCCCGTTCACTGACAGGTTCGCTATGGGAAGATAGACGTCCATTGCCCCGCAAGGGCTAGCCTACCCCGGGGATATAGAAAAGGCGGCGCTCAGAAACCTGCGGAAAGAGTGACTGCAAGGCCCGAGCCGGGCTCGGCATCGCCAGCGACCCGCATCCTCCAGTCAAGCCCCAGCCGCGCCGAGGCAGTCTCGCCAACGGGCAGCCCAATGGTGGCGCCCGGTCCCAGGTCGACACGCGACGCGCCCTTCTGCGCACCCGCCCAGGCACCCGCCCCGGCCCGGAGCTCTGCCTTGCCGATCTGCGCAAACTTCCTGTCGATCCGCGCCTGCCCGTCGGCAAAGGCAGTCGCATTGCGCCCGCCGACATAGCCCGCCTGGCCGTAGAATTCGGCGCGCGCCTCGTAAGGCAGATCGATGGGCTGCATTTCGGACACCACGAGCGCCGCCGGGCGCAGACGGGTCGCGCCCGACTGATCCGAAACCCGCAGTTCGGCCATGGCCCGCACCGGGAGCGAGGGTATCGGCCGCAAGGACAGCCCGGCGGCTGCCTCCTTGTCGTGCGGCGAGTCGAGCGCCGTGGCAAGGCGCAGATAGGCTTGCGGCTTGTGCGCGCTGCTTTCCGAAAGGCGATAGCGGACAACAGCTCCGGCCTGGCTCGCGCCGCAGCTAGCAGGCATCGCGCCTGACGCCAGCGAGGCCTTCGCGCCATGCCGGAGCAGCAACCAGCCATCGGCAGACCAGCGCCGCGCAGCTACTGGCCCGGCACCAGTCGGATAGAACGGCGCGAGGGAGGGACGCGGCTTTGGCAAGGTCGCGACAGCAAACCCGCTCGGCAGCGGCAGGCGGGACAGCGCCGCCATCCACATCAACTGATGACCCGCAGCGAGACTGACTGGCAGCGGTTTGGCCCGCTGCGGCGCAGGCGGCACAATCGCCATCGGGCGGACTGGTGCCATGCGCGGCGCTGGCAATGGCGCGATCGGGGCTGCCGCCGGTATTTCGTGGTCAGTCGCATCGGCACTGTGAAGGCTGCCCACCAAGGGTTGCGGCCGTTCCTTCGCGACAGCCGGCGAATGCAAGGCTACCGGCGTCGCGGCGGCATAGCCCTGGGGCAGGTCGACCGCTCCGGCATTGGCAGGCGCACCGCCCATGTCGAACAGGACAATACGAGCCGCAACCCAAATCCCCAGGACCGCGCCAAGCGCTACCAGCGGCCTGCTCCGCCTTCCTTGCGCAGGAGCCATCATGCCACGCTCTCGGCAGCCAGATGGGCGGGGTGGAGCGAGTGCGTCGTCTTGTCCCAGACAGTCGCAGTGCCGGCAAGCAAGCGGGCATAGGCGACCAGCTCACGTCGCCCCGCCATGACCGCTATGACATTGGCGACAGGGATGCGCAGCACGGCAAGAATGCCCTCGGCAAGGCCATATTCGCTGGCGGTGAAGCCAAACCGCCACAAGGCGCGCCAGACAAATGCCGCAAAGCTGATCGCCAGCATCGTCGCCAGAAGGGGCGAAAGCGCGAGATTTTCCTGCCAGCCGGACAACCGGGCAATGCCGAGCACCGCTTCGATGAGAACAAGCAGATAGGCTGAGGCGAGGACCACTGCCGTCAGCAGCCCGCTCCGGTCACGCAGCGTCATCCACATATCGACCGGGCCGCCAAACCAGCCCAGCCGGTCCCACCCTTGCAAGGCAATACCATGGATCCAGCGCGCTTTCTGGCGCACGGAGGTTTCCAGCGTGGCCGGGAAATAGGCGCGTGTCGCAACCAAGTCACCCAGGTGATCGCGCACCCGCAGAAAGCGGCTCCTCCCACCGCTGCGCGAAATCAGCAGGCCAAGTTCATAATCCTCGGTCAGGCAATCGGCGGCAAACGGCTCGCCATGCGCCTTACCGGTCCGCTCGCGCGAAAGCGCAGCAAGCAGGTCGCGATCGAAACCGCAGCCCACGCCCGCTGCCGGGATCGCGGCGCCCAAGGCGTTGCGCACCACCATCGACTTGGCATGCGATTCGGCAAATTCGTCACAGTAGTGACCGGCAACCCACGGCGAAGCGGACTGCGGCTCGGGCCTGACCGGCAGCTGGACGAACCGCGCGTATCGCAAATGCCGGTCGATCAAGGAGAGAGCGGCAGGGTGCACCCAGTCCTCCGCATCGTGCAGGACGATGCTGGCAAAGCGCTGTCCGCTGCGCTCCTCGTCGCGGCACATGGCGGCGTAAATCCGGTTGAGGCAATCGGCCTTTGTCGTTGGGCCCGGGCGATCGTTGACCACGATGCGCACCCTCGGATCGCCCTTGGCGCCTTTCATTGCAGCCTTCAGGGTCTCCGCATCGTTCACATAGCAACCAACGTAGAGCGCCATGCGGCGTTGCGGCCAGGCCTTGAGGGTGTGCGCGATCATCGCCCCGATCACGTCCGCTTCCTGCCACGCGGCGACAAACACTGCGGTGCGGCGGGAAAGTTCGGGACTTTCATCGGAAAGCGCCAACACCGGTTCGCGCAAGCGACCGGTCAATCGCAACCAGAGGTAGCCGAGATCAAATGCCGCCTCGTCGAGCGCGCTGACGACAAACCAGAAGGCGGCAAACAGCAGCAGCTCGTGCTCGACGAGCACAAGGGCGGGCAACAGCTGCCCCGTAATGAAATCCCCCAGGCCTGCGACCTTGCCCCAGAATCTCCCGCGTTAACCAAAACTTGACGAGCCTATTGTGAGTCGGTCGGCCTTGCAAGCGCTCTTCGGAGCGGTCATTAGACAGGGACATGCGCCGCGTCCGACACCTTCCGAACCTTGTCGCAACCCGGCTGCGTGCGATGCTGGGCGGCGATGCTGCGGCGGGCGTGATCCTCATTATGGTCGCCGTGGCAGCCATGCTCGTTGCCAATTCGCCGCTGACGCATGGCTATCACGAGCTGTTCCACGGCAAGCTGGCTTGGACTCCCATCGCCAAGCTCGACACGCTGCACCTTTGGATCAACGACGGGCTGATGGCCGTGTTCTTCTTCGTGGTCGGCCTGGAAATCAAACGCGAGGTGCTCGACGGCCAGCTCTCCAGCCCCGCGAAGCGGCGATTGCCGGTCGTCGCTGCAATCGCGGGAATGGCCGTGCCTGCGGCGATCTATCTCGCTATCGCCGGAGCCGGATACCCCGATCATCGCGGCTGGGCGATTCCCGCAGCAACCGACATTGCTTTCGCCATGGGGGTTATCGGCCTGCTGGGCAAACGCGTGCCGGGCAGCTTGCGGCTGTTCCTGCTCACGGTGGCAATCGTGGACGATCTCGGCGCCGTGGCGATCATCGCGCTGTTCTACACCGCGTCGATCAAGGTGTCCTGGCTTGCCATCGCTGTCGTGGTGCTCGGCCTCATGATCGCGGTCGGACGCCGGAGCCAGCACAGCTACGCGATTACCATCCTGCTTGCGATCGCGCTGTGGTACTGTGTGCTCAATTCCGGCATTCACGCAACCGTAGCGGGCGTGGCGGCGGCCTTCACCATCCCGATGACGCTGGGCAAGGACCATGATTCGATGCTTCTGCGGATGGAACACGCGCTGGTGCCCTGGAACGGCTACCTTGTCGTTCCTCTGTTTGGCTTCGCCAATGCCGGCGTATCGCTGGCGGGGATCGGCCTTAGCGGGTTTCTCGATCCGGTGCCCCTGGCAATCGCGGCAGGCCTTTTTCTCGGCAAGCAGATCGGCATTTTCGCTGCGGTATTCGCTGCCGAGAAGGTGGGCTTCGCACACCCGCCGACTGGCGCAAGCTGGTCGCAGGTCTGGGGCGTTTCGGTGCTGTGCGGCATCGGCTTCACGATGAGCTTGTTCATTGGCGCGCTGGCCTTTCCCCAGTATCCGCTTCTGATCGAGGAAGCGAAGCTGGGTGTGCTCACCGGATCGCTGTTCTCTGCGCTGCTCGGCTTTGCAGTGCTGCGCTTCGTTGCCCGCCCTCCTGCCGAGGCAGGCCATCGCCCCTGATTCGGTTCGTCGCTTGCAGGAAACGGTTCATCGCAGGTAAAGTCAGCCAAGCTCAATACTCCCGCACCACTGGGAGGGATTACCGATGACCGAAGAATCCGAACACGCCGCCCCCGATACGCCGTTTCTCAAGGATACGCTCACGCGCCGCTGGCTGGCGAGCGCAGGCATCATCGCGATTGGCCTGATCGCGGGCGGCTATCTGCTGGGCAACGGCCTGCTGCGCGCCCACGAGGCAGAGCGATCGGTGACGGTGCGGGGCCTCGCCGAGCGCGACGTTAAGGCCGATCTCGCGACCTGGACGCTGAGCTATTCGGCAACGGCACAGGATCTCGCCACCGCGCAGGCAAGCGTGGATCGCGACACCAGCTCGATCCGGGCCTTTTTCAAGGAGCTTGGCTTTCCTGCCGACGCAATCCAGCCAAGCGCGGTCAACGTGACGCAATTCACCACCGATGGTGTGCCAAGCTCGACCGTGCGCCAGCGCCTGAGCCTGCGCACCACCGATATCAAGCGCGCGAAGGCTGCGGTGAAAAGGCAGTTCGAGCTGGTCCGTCGCGGTGTCGTCCTCGAAGAAGGCTCGGGCATGGCCTACACCTTCACCAGGCTCAACGACATCAAGCCCGAGATGGTGGCGGAGGCGACCAAGGACGCAAGGGCAGCAGCCGAACAGTTCGCCAATGACAGCGGCACCAGCGTCGGCGGCATCAAGAACGCAACCCAGGGCTACTTCTCGGTCGAGGCGCGCGACGGCGATACCGGTGGCGGCTGGGGTGCCGCAGATTCACCGTTCAAGAAAGTTCGCGTCGTGACGACGATCGACTTCTATCTGCGGTGATGCGAACGACTTCCGGCAATCCAACGAAAAAGGCCCGCCCAGGATGCCGGGCGGGCCTTTCGCTGCGCAAATGAACGCGTGGATCAGAACTTGGCTGTAAGCGAAGCGACGATCGCATCATCCGTCACGTTGTCGCCAGCTGAGCCTTCGACGCCGATGTAGCTGACACCGAGCGTGATCTTTTCGCCCAGCGCCAGCGAGGCGCCAAGCGACCAGTCAAGCGCCTTGCCATCGTTGGTGAAGGTGAGGAAGCCATCGGTATAGCCGACATGCGCCGAAACCGAAATCGGGGTTCCGGGGATACCGGCGCTCAGGTCGCCTGAAAGATAGAGGTTGTCCGTGTCGCCGAGCGATTTCTGATCGGGGGCGTAGAACACGGTTGCCTTGGCCGAAACCGGGCCGAGGCCGAAACCGAGACCTGCCTTGAATTCGACATAGTCGTAAGCGCCCGCAGACGAATTCGGGTAGGCATAATAGATGACGCCGACATCGGCTGTCAGTCCGGAGGCAATCTCGCCAGTCCAGCCGCCGTATACATCCAGTTCGGCTGCGCCATAGCAAACTGCGGCGCCGCCACAATCCGCCAGCGAGGAACCCCAGGTGCCAAGGTAGAAGCCGCTGGAGTGGCCGACATCGATACCGCCCTGGATGGCAATGTCGCCGCCCGAAAGGCCGATGCCGCGGAACCGGTATTCGCTAACAACGGAAGCATTGCCCGAAACAGAGATATCGCTGGCGGCTTCGTCCTGGGCGAGAGCCGGGGTCGCAACCATCGCGGATCCCGCGAGAAATGAAGCGGCTACGAAACCGCGAATCGACGTGAACATATTGAAATCCCTCAGGTTATGGTTCGTTCGTCGTTCCGCCTGCAACCGCCTCTCGCCTTCGTTGAACGGGCGGGATGTGCGATCTTGAAAGGAAAGCTGCCCCCTTTTGCTGCAATGCACAAGAGCAAATCCCATTCTTCGGGCAAGCTTGTGTTCAGGTGTGGATTTTATGCCACTGTGCCCAGTCGTGCCGCACCTGCGAAAGGATTGCTTGCGGCGCGATCTGCTCAATTCTAGGAACGGTTCCCTCATGGCAGGCCTGTTCAGCAAACTGTTCCGCGGCAGCGGCACCGTGGAGCCTCCCGCGCTGCCGCCAAACCGCCGCGTTTACGCAATCGGCGACATTCACGGCCGACTCGATCTGCTGGACGAACTTGGCGAGGCCATCGAACGCGACGACGCTTCCCGCCCGCCGATGGAAACCACGGTGATCCTGCTCGGCGATCTGGTCGATCGCGGGCCGGATAGTCGCGGCGTGATCGACTTTGCCCGC
>JAURNJ010000326.1 GCA_030830245.1 Novosphingobium sp.
CGCGGATCATGCCGGCCAGGATCGTTGCATCCTCGCCGGGCCTGGGTTGCAGGTGCAGGTCTGCGAATTTCGCCGTCTCGGTCTCGCGCGGGTCGACGACCAGCAGCTTCATCCCGCGCGCCTTTTCCTCCTTCAGGTGCTTCAGCGGGATCAAGACGATGAAGGTCAGCGCAAACGATACCAGCGGGTTGGTGCCGATCAGCAGCGCGACATCGCTGCCGATGATGTGGTGCAGACCCGCCTGCCACATGCCGATCCGCTCGACCGCGACGTTCTTGGCAGTCTGGTCGATGGTGGAGGCAGAGAAGATCTTTTTCGTGCCGATCGCTTCGAACAGCGAATCCATGATGAAGCAGCCGACCGCGTTGAAACCCGATCCGGTGCCCCGATAGCCGCCCACCGCTTCGGGGCCGTCTCGCTCGATTATGGCGGATAGCCGGTCGGCGATCTCGTCCAGCGCCTGCTCTATGCCGATGGGCTCGAAGCTGCCGTCGGCCATGCGTTTGAGCGGACCGTGTACGCGGTTGGCGGGATCGTGCGCCTCTACCGCCTGCAGGCCCTTGAAGCAGGCGAAGCCCTCGCTCATCGGATCGTCCTTGTCGGGGCGTATGGCGTTGATGCGCTCGTCATCGTCGAGGGTGAGCACCATGCCGCAATGGGTATTGCAAATCCGGCAGAACGATCGTTTCTCGCGCATGGCTGGCATCCTCTCCGCCATTGGGGAGGCTAGGAGCCAGCGGGAAGGCGCTCAAGCGGAAATTCGCGGGGCTTGACCGGGGGCAGTGATGAAAGGCAGGTTCGCTCCCATGAAATACTGCCGCCATCCCTATTACCCCGCGCGCTATGCTGCGCTGGCGGCGGATCGCGTGCGGGTGGAGGCTGAAACCGGCGACTGGGGGGAGTTCGATCGCAACGCGGTGTGGCTTGAGGGGCCGCTGCGCCATGCCGATCCGGTCTGGTGCCGCTGGGTGACTAGCGAGATCGCGGCCAGCCAGGCCTTGGCAGGGGACGCCTGATGGATGGGCCGCGCAAGACTCCGCGCGCGCCCGGCCTCAATTTCGGCGACGTGCTCAAATTCTACGACAAGCACCCTATCCCCGAATACCTGCTGATCGACAAGTCCGAATGGCTGGGCGACGAGCCGATCCCGGTCGATCGCTACATTACCCGCGAAGCCGCCGAGCTCGAAAAGGAGCGCATCTGGAAGCGGGTGTGGCAGGTCGCCTGCCGCGAGGAGGAGCTTCCCCAAGTCGGCGACGTCGTCACCTACGAGATATGCGATCTTTCGATCCTGGTGGTGCGCAGCGCTCCGGGCGAGTTGCGCGCCTTCCACAACGTGTGCCTGCATCAGGGTCGACGACTGGTCGACGGGCCATGCCACAGGAAGGAATTGCGCTGTCCGTTCCACGCCTTCACCTGGTCGCTCGACGGCAAGTTCAGGTCGTGCCCTTCGCGCTGGGACTTTCCGCAACTCGACGAGGCGCATCTGGGCCTTGTCGAGGTGTCGTTGGGGGTCTGGGGCGGGTTCGTCTTCATCAATATGGACCCGGATTGCGAGCCACTGGAGGCCTATCTCGGCGATCTGGGCATGCATTGGGAGAAATTCCCGCTCGAGGAACGCTGCATCGCCGGGCACGTCTGCAAGGTTTTTCCGGCCAACTGGAAGGTGGCGCAGGAGGCCTTCATGGAGGCCTATCATAACTATTCCACCCACGCGCAGTTCGGCGTCTATTTTGGCGGCATGGCGTCGGACAGCGGCCAGTATGATCCGATGGGCAACTATTCGCGCGCGCTGGGGCAGGGGGGCGCCGAACTGCCGCTGGACTACATCCCGTCGCCGGCGGCGCGGCTCGATTCATTGCCGGGGGTGGGGAATCAGGAGCCGGTTCGGCGCGTGCTGGATCGCTACCCCGTAGAGGGGAATGAGCGCGATCTCATTGAATTCGAACTGGAAATCCGGCGTGAGGTGCTGCGCGAAACGATCGGCGACAAGGTGGACCAGCTGACCGATTTCGAGGTGTTCGGCGGCGGTTATTTCACCGTTTTCCCGAACTTCCATCCGTGGTGGGCCTATGACGAGCTGTGCTATCGCTTCCGGCCCTGGGGCAGCGATCCCGAGATGTGCCTGATGGAAACCTGGCTCTTGAAGCCGTTCAAGGGCGAGCGACCGAAGCCTGCCGCGCCGCGTTGGCTGGGGCTCGACCAGTCGCATTTGGAAGCCAGCGACATCCTTGGCCGGGCCGCGCGGATTTTCGACCAGGACGAATTCAACATTCCCGAAGTGCAGAAAGGGCTGCACAACCTGATGGCGCTGGGGCGCGGGACCATGCCCGGTGTCTATCAGGCGACCAAGATCCGCCATTTCCACAAGCTGTGGGACAAGTGGACGGCAAGCGTGACTGCGCCGAAAAGCAGTTAGAATAAAATGTTGCGCATGTCTCCCGTTCTCCGGGTGTAGGCGGCGAGACGGCTGGCATTTGCGGTCGCGCGTTCCTCGGGCGAACAGCGGGCCATGCCTTCGGGCAGGTGCTCTTCAAGTTCGGCCAGCTTGACCACCCGGCTGGCGATCCTTGCGCCTTGTCTGACCTGTTCCTTCGGCAGGCCCTGCCAGCGCGCGGTCATCAGGATGTGGCGCAACCCTCCGCAGTCGAGCCAGTTCGCCACGCCGGGATCGCTGCGGGAAAGGACAACCGTAATCGTCCCATCGGCGTTCGGCACGGCCTGATGGTTGTTCAGCGTCGACGAGATCCGGTGGCTGTCGATGGGGATATACCACCAGTTCAGCGCCGACAGCCCCGAAAGCCGCGCCCCGGCTAGGTCCCACTCGAGCATCGCGGCTTCGTCCTCCGCAAGCTCGAAATAGCCCTGCGCGGTCGCCATTGCCGCGCTGCCCCCCATCGCGGCTGCCGGCTGCGCGGCCGTGACTGAATTGGGCGGCAGGTTGCGGTAGATGTGGTTCATCCAGAACCACAGGTAAAACTCCTCGATGGCATAATGGCAGGTTTCGTCGAGCGCCCTGGCTTCGTCCCAAGGTCCGCCAAGCGCCGCGCCCTCGGCCTCCAGCGTCATGGCAAACGGAGTGTCTTGCGACCAATCGCCAAGAAACTCGCGGATCAGCAGCAGCCGGGTGGTCGGCATCAGGGTAAGGTGGTTGGCTCGGCCGTCAGCAGGGCTGCTATCGAGTGTGATCGTGAAGCCACCGTCGGCATCGCGTTCCAGATCTTGGAGATCGAGCGAGTGCCCCGGCGTGGTGCCGCCATAAGTGCCCATCAAGGTGAACGAGGCATCTACCGGGGCAGGGCCGGTCTGTCGGCAAGTCAGGCGATAGGTGCGGTCCGGGGCCAGCCCGCCCCAACGGTAAACCGCATCGGGGTTCTCGCCATAGAACCGGCAAGCGGGAACCTGCGCTCCGTCCGGGCGGCGGTAGGCCGGGTGACAGGTGTAGTGCAGGCAGAAATTGTTCCGGTCGCGGCACAGCACCCGTTCGACATAGGAAAACACATATTCCTCGATTGCCGCATCGAGGCTGGAGTGAGCTTCTTCGGGCACGTCAACTCCGTAGCCCGCGAGCATCAGACCCCTGGCCTTGGCGGCGACCGCCCGCACGCGTGGATGCGCGAGTAGCTCAGTCGCCTTGGCTTCGAGCGCCAACTGCTCGGGCGTGATCAGCGGGGCGGCAATCACAGGTAGGCCGCGTGATAATCGGCAAAGGCCGCGTCGATCTGTTCGGCGCTCATGCCGTAATCCTCGGGTGCATAGGAATGTGGCGGGTGCGTCTCCCTCCCGTTCGCCGCCATCCATCCCCGCGCAGCGGATAGGTCGGATTCCTCCGCCTTAAGATCCAATGATTTCAGAGAATTGGTAAATACTTCTATCGGTCGCTCGAAGGTGTCTTCAAATCGAACATCGATGAACCGGTCCGCGTAACGGGCCTCGCCACGCACCTCGGCCAAATGCGCGACGCTCCTTTCGAACAGGCCAATCGCGTCCCGGCCATAGCGTTTGGGATCATAGGTCGTAGACCACTGCGCAATCGTCGTATCGATCATGCTGGCGTAGGATGTCGCTACTTTCTGCAAGGTGCGGTGCGTGATGATCGCCTTGGCCTGAGGCATCGCCTCGAAGGCAAAGCGCAACCCGCCGCACAGAAGATGCTGTGGGGATTTCAGGACCCACTTGCGGCATTCATTGTTCGGTCGCTGGAAGGCGATGACCTTGAGCCACAGCAGCATCTCTTCATAGGCGCGGCGCTGGTCCTGTTCGCCTAGCCAGTCCATGTAGGACGGGATGTAGAAATAGGCCTGCCACATCAGGCTCATGAAGCTGCGGTCAAACAGCATCACTTCCTCATCCACGTCGAACGGCTTTAGCGGATGCTGGCTCTTCATTTTCGGCCATTTGGCATACATCGCATTCATCGTGTCGACGGCAAGCTGCTTGCGCGCCGCGCGGTCGTCCGACAGGTCCTGGGTGAGGGGCAGGGGATTGAGCAGTTCCCACCAGCAGGACCCGGTCAGTTGGGGCGAGGAGCACAGCAGGCGGTGCAACAGGGTGGATCCGCCACGCGGCCAGCCGACAATGAAGGCTGCTACTTCAACCTGTTGATCGAGAGATTTCGGATTCTCGTTGAGATAGCGCACCAGCCGCAGTCGGTCGCACAGCGAACCGATCAGCAACAGGACCGGGTCGGCCTCGGCGCTGGTCAGGCCGCCTTCGGCATTGACCATTTCGACCACCCTTTCGAAGGCGGGCATGAACCAGGGATCGCCGAAATCGCTCAGGCCTGTTGCCGCGCGTGCCTTGGTCATGAGCTGGGCA
>JAURNJ010000327.1 GCA_030830245.1 Novosphingobium sp.
CGGACCGGGCGGTCGATCAGGCGGGAAACCAGCGTTTCCTTCTCGGTCGCGCCGCGTTCGCGCTTGAAGAAGCCGCCCGGGATGCGACCGGCGGCAAAGAACTTTTCCTGATAGTGGACGGTCAGTGGGAAGAAGTCCTGCCCTTCCTTGACCGACTTGGCGGCGGTAACTGCGCACAGCACCACGGTTTCGCCGTAGGTCGCCAGAACGGCGCCATCGGCCTGACGGGCAATACGCCCGGTTTCCAGAGTGAGGGTTTTTCCGCCCCACTCCATCGATACGGTTTTCACGTCAAACATCTGATGTATTCCTCAAACCCGCAAAGCCCGATTGCCTCGCGGGGTTTACTACCGGGGATACCGTCCCGGTCCGGCAGGGGCCTTTCTGTTGCCCCGAGGCCCCTCGCCGGATTGCGAGGAAACCCGATTGGTCCGGGCGCTCAATTTCTGCCTGGCCCGGATGGCAAACGGCCCGCCGAAGCGGGCCGAAACTTTGTGTTACTTGCGAAGACCCAGCTTCTGGATCAGCGCGTTGTAGCGCTCGACGTCCTTCCTCTTGAGATAATCGAGGAGCGAGCGGCGCTTGTTCACCATGGCCAGCAGGCCACGGCGCGAATGGTTGTCCTTGTGGTGCGCCTTGAAATGGTCGGTCAGCGTGTTGATGCGAGTGGTCAGGATCGCGACCTGCACTTCGGGGCTGCCGGTGTCGCCCTTGGCGCGGGCGTTCTGGGAAATGACTTCCTGCTTCTTTTCTGCCGAAATCGACATGTCTTGGTTACTCCTCGACATCGGATAGGTTGAAACCCCTGACGACGCGGCCTTCGCCACCGGTCAATTCCATCAGCGCGACCGGAACGCAGCCCGATCTTGCCCAGTATTGACCGTCCGTCAGGGACAATCCCGATAGAACCCGGCCCTGGCGGACCGCCCTTGCCTCTTCGGGATCGAGGTCGAGAGCCGGGATGTCGTCCAGCCCTGCCTCCAGCGGCAAAAGATGAGGTTCAAGGCGCGCGCTCTTGCCGATTTCGTTCAACTTGTCCAGCGAAATCGCCTGTTCGAGGGTGAACGGGCCAGCCTTGATGCGTCGCAGATGGGTAACATGGCCGCAGGTTTCAAGGACATGAGCAATGTCGCGCGCCAGCGAGCGGATGTAGGTGCCCTTGGAAACATGGGCGCGCAGGGTGATGGCATCCGGCAATTCGTCACCGATTACTGCGAGCGAATGGATCGTAACCCGCCTGCTCGCCAGCTCCACCACCTCACCCGCCCGGGCGAGGTCATAGGCGCGCTGTCCATCCACCTTGAGCGCGGAATAGGCGGGAGGGACCTGCGCGATTTCGCCAGTGAAGCGCGGCAGCACGGCCTCGACTTGTGGGTGCGCCGGGCGCGCTTCGCTGATGGCGATCACCTTGCCTTCAAGATCGAGTGTATCTGTCTCAGCCCCGAAGGCGATGGTGAATTCATAAATCTTGCTGGCATCGAGCATGCGCCCGGCCAGCTTGGTCGCTTCGCCCAGCGCAATCGGCAGCACCCCGCTCGCCAGCGGATCGAGCGTGCCGCCGTGGCCCACCTTGACCTTGCCGTATCCAGCCTGCCGCAAGTTGCGCTTCACCGCCGAAACGGCCTGCGTGCTGCCAAGCCCCACCGGCTTGTCGAGGATCAGCCAGCCGTGCGGCATACCGATCACGCCCCTGAGACTATGCGCGCGACCTCAAGCACCTGGCCCTGCGCCCATTGCACCGGCGGCACGATCACCTTTTCCACGATGCCCAGCTCCGGAAACAGCCACGGGATGACCAGCAGCAGCAGGAACAGCAGCGGCAGGCCGTAGGGTCTCAGCCGGCCATAAGCGCGCGCCGCATTATCGGGCAGCAAGCCCTCGACAATGTGCGAGCCGTCGAATGGCGGCAGCGGAATCAGGTTGAACAGCGCCAGGAACAGGTTGATCGAAATGAAGGTGAACAGCGCTACGCCGAGGATCGAGAGCGGCTCGCCAAGTTTCGCGTCCTCGGGCAACAGGAGGCCGACCAGCACAGCGCCGATCAGGGCGAGCGCCAGGTTCGTCGCCGGTCCTGCCGCCGCGACCAGCATCATGCCCTGGCGCGGATTGTCGAGCCGCCGCGCGTTGACTGGCACCGGCTTGGCCCAGCCGAACACGGGCGCTCCAGCCAGCGCCAGCGCGCCGGGCAGGATGATCGTGCCGATGAGGTCGACATGGTGCAGCGGATTGAGGCTGAGGCGCTTCAGTTCCTTGGCAGTCGGATCGCCGAGCATGTTCGCGACCCAGCCGTGCGCCACCTCGTGAAACACGATGGCGATGACGAGTGCCGGGATCAGGAATGCGGCGAGGACAAGCGTTTCGTTCATCGCCGGCTTTCGGCCAGCAGCACTTCCGCCAGCGCCTCTGGCCGGGTATTCTGGACCTGGTGCGCCGCGTCGATATGCACCAAGCGGTCACAGCGGAACCGCTCGGCGAAAATGCGCTGCCAGTGCGGCGTCAGAACCTGGTCCTGCAGGCACAGCACATAGGTGCTCGGCACGTCGGCAAGGTGATCGTAGGACCAGTCCGTCTCGGAATAGGCGATCGGCGGCCAGGCGTCCTTTTCCAGCTTGTCGAGGAACACCTCCTGTTCGTCGCGCGCCATGTCGTTGACGAACATGACCCGGAACCGTTCGCGTGGAGTGCAATCGGGGTCGAGGAATACCTTCGCCAGCGGGCCTTCGGGATCCTGTTCGATCTGAAGGCTCATCATGTCGCCGATAGCATGGCCTTTGGCGTTGGCGATGCAGCTTACATAGACGTGCCGCGAGAATGCGCCGGGCATCGCCTGTTCCAGCTTCGGCATGATCTGGCCTGCCTGCGAATGGCCAACCAGCAGTGGCTTGTCGAAACCGGCGGCGGCAATGTCGGCAGACAGTTCGCCGATGATGTCGTCGAAGGTCATCCGGGCGGTGTCCCGTCCCCGTTTGGTCCCGCAACCAGGCACTTCCAGCGCCAGGCAGCGCGCCGTCCCGCCCGATTGCCGCTCCAGCGCGGCGATCGTCTCGTCCCATATCCAACCGGCCTGCCCGCCGCCGTGCTGGAAAATGAAATCAGCCATCGTCATGCTCTCCCAGATCGCGCGTCACGCGCGGATCGGCGAGCAATCTGTCGATCCGTTCGGCCTCGTCAAACGATTCGTCGCCTCGGAAAGCGAGCTTCGGAGCAAACTTCAGGCCTAGCCGTTTCGCCACCTCGCGCTGGAAGAAGGCGGTGTTCTGGCGGAGTGCTTTCACCACCTCGCCCTCGTTCGCGCCAAGCAACGGTTTGACGAATACAGTCGCGTTCCTCAGGTCGGGCGTCATCCGCACCTCGGTAACGCTGACCGAATGGGCCGAGAGCGTATCGTCATGCACTTCCTGCCGGGTCAACAGTTCGGACAGGACGTGCCGCACCCGCTCGCCCACCTTGAGGACGCGGACCGATTGCTGCTCGGGGGTGAATTGCTGGCGGGCCATCAACCTTTGCCTGGAACCGGTGTGGGAATTGCGGTCGAAGTGGCTGTTGCCAGCAAATTGCCTTCAGGATCGTAGAGCTCGCCCGCAAGATAGATCACCCTCTTGCCCATCTTTACCACCCAGCCCTTGCCAGTGATCGGGCCAATCGGCACTGGGCGCAACAGGCTCAATGCAAGATCGAGATTGAGGCCACTCGCCCGTTCTTCACTCGCCCGGTAATAGGCGGCGCCCATGACATGATCGAGGAATCCTGCAACAAAGCCGCCCTGCACCGAACCGCGCGGATTGCTCAGGCACTTTGGCGCAACATAGCTTGCTGTCACGGTCATCGTGACCGGGTCGTAGCTCGTGATCCGGGCCTCGATCAGATCGTTGTGGTTGTCCGGGAGCATGCTCACTGGAACTCTCCGAAAGCAAAACTAGTCATCGGAGCCCCTTCCCCCCGATCACGGAAGGGAGGTTGCTCACAACACCCGTTCGCGTTCCTCCACCTCGAACACCTCGAGCTGGTCGCCCGGCTTGATGTCGTTGGTGTCGGACAGCACGACGCCGCATTCGAGACCCGAGCGGACCTCGTCGACATCGTCCTTGAAGCGCCGCAGCGAAGCGATGGTCGTCGCCGAAACGATGACGTCGTTGCGGGTGAGACGCGCGAACAGGCCCTTGCGAATCGCCCCCTCGACCACCAGCAGGCCCGCCGCCTTGTCCTTCTTGCCAGCAGGGAACACCTGCTTGACCTCGGCGCGGCCGACCACGTTCTCGACCTTTTCCGGGCCCCAGATGCCGACCATCTCCTTGGCGACGTCTTCGGTGAGCTCATAGATGACGTCGTAATACATCATCCGGGTCTTGTTCTGCTCGATCTGCTCGCGCGCCTTGGCATTGGGGCGCACGTTGAAGCCGATGATCGGCGCGCCGGATGCGGAGGCGAGGGTCACATCGCTCTCGGTGATCGCACCGACGCCTGAATGAAGGATGCGCACCTTGATCTCGTCGTTCGAGAGGTTGTGCAGCGCGTTGTTGATCGCTTCGACCGAGCCCTGCACGTCGGCCTTCACCACCACGGGGTATTCGATCACGTTCTGCTTGTCGGCCAGGGCCGAGAACATCGTGTCGAGGCTGGCCGGAGCTGTCGTCGTGCGCTTTTCGGTCGCCTTTTCCTGGCGGTACTGGGCGACTTCGCGCGCACGCGCCTCGTTCTCGACCACGGTGAGCTGATCGCCTGCCATCGGCACGCCGCCAAGTCCTAGCACCTCTACCGGCATCGAAGGTCCAGCTTCGTTGACCTGCTTGCCTTTGTCGTCGTGCAGCGCGCGAACGCGCCCGCTCTGCGTGCCGACAACGAACACATCGCCGCGCTTGAGCGTGCCGCGATTGACCAGCACCGTCGCGAGCGGACCCTTGCCCTTGTCGAGCTTGGCCTCGATCACGGTCGCCTCTGCCTCGCGATCGGGATTGGCTTTCAGTTCAAGCAGTTCGGCCTGGAGCTTGATCTTTTCGATGAGCTGGTCGATGCCCTTGCCGGTCTTGGCCGAAACCTCGACATCCTGCACATCGCCCGACATTTCCTCGACCACGACCTCGTGTTCGAGCAGGCGCTCGCGCA
>JAURNJ010000328.1 GCA_030830245.1 Novosphingobium sp.
ACGAAGAAGCTGTGGCGATGGCACTGGCAATTCTTCGCGACGCTCAGGGAGCACCTTTGAAGCTCGCCGATCTGGCGACGCGGACCGGTTATTCCGCATCGCATTTCCAGCGGGTGTTCACTCGTGCGGTCGGGCTTTCCCCGGCAGCCTACTCCCGCGCGATCCGGGCGCAACGGGCTGGAGACGCACTGAGCAGCGGCACCCGCGTCACCGATGCGGTCTATGAGGCAGGCTATGGCGCGCCTTCCCGGTTTTATGCGGATAACAAGGAGCGGTTGGGAATGACGCCATCGGCATGGAGAAATGGCGGGCGCGGCGTTACGATTCGCTGGGCTTCGGTTGCGACCAGTCTCGGCAAGATGCTGGTCGCCGCAACCGGCAAAGGCATTTGCCGACTCTCGTTCGAGGAGGGTGCGGAAGAACTGGCGGAGAGGTTTCCAAATGCCCAGCTCGTTCAGGGCGACGATGATTTTGCCAAGCTCGTCGCCGACGTTGTGGCGGCAGTCGAGCAGCCGGGATCAGCTTCTGGCATCCCGATCGATGTGCAAGGAAGCGCCTTCCAGGAAGCCGTCTGGGCGCAACTGCGCGCGATCCCGCCGGGCGAGACGCGCAGTTATGGCGAGATCGCTGCGCGCCTTGGGAAACCAGGCGCCAGCCGCGCGGTCGGGCAGGCGAATGGAGCAAACCCCGTGGCCGTACTGACGCCCTGCCACCGTGTCGTCGCGGCTGACGGATCGCTTGGTGGCTATGCCTACGGCATGGACATCAAGCGCGCGCTGCTGAAACGCGAAGCAGGCAACTAGGCAAGATTCGGCGTCACGCCCGGTTCGGCCTTGGCCATGGCGTTTTGGTAGGCCTCGCGTTCGCCGATACGCTGGAGATAGGCGCGCAAGTTCGGAAAGGCGTCGAGCGGCTTGCCGATGAAGTTGCGCATTGTCGTCAGGCCAAAAACCATCATCACGTCGGCGCTGGTAAGCTGGCGACCGCCAAAATAGTCGGTCTTGCCAAGCTGGTCCTCGATCATCACCCAGGCATTATCGCCTCTGGCATTGCCGATGCTGGTATCCGCAACGCCTCCGGACATCATCACCGCCATTTCCATCATCACGTTGGTCATGAAAGTGCCGTTGGTGAAGTGAAACCAGAACAGGTGCTGGGCAAAGTCCGGATCGTCGGCGCGTGGGCACAGCTTCCAGTCGGCGTATCGGCCGCAAATGTATTCGACGATGGCACCCGATTCGCCGAGGCTGAAATCTCCGTCGGTGATGATCGGAGCAGACTGGATCGGATGCAGCGCCTTGTATTCGGGCGGCGCCATCATGTTGTCCTCGCGCCGGTTCCACACCTTGAGTTCGTATTCGATGCCAAGCTCCTCACACAGCCAGACGATGCGTTCTGATTGCGAGTTCCTCAGGTGGTGCACTGTCAGCATGCGGCTTTCCTCGGCTTGGGCAGAGTCAGGGAGATGACCGGGGTTGTTCCAGAACGTCAAGCGCCATCAGGGCCTTCCTGCCCGTATCACTGGCATGGGGGTCCGATGCGAGCACGCGGGCGACTTGCCGGGCCTGCGCGCGCTTACCGGCCAAGGCGAGCGCATAGACACCAAGTGTGCGCATTTCATAGGATTCGGGCTGCAGGGCCAATGCACGCTCCATTGCGGCGATTGCCTCGCCCGATGGGCGCCTTGGCTCCATGAGGTAGCTGCGGAACAACGTCAGCAGCAGCAGCGGGTCGCGCGTGTCAGGGGCGATTGCTGTCGTCAGCCGGGCGCGGACATTGTCCCATGAGGCGGGTGTGGAAGCGGGATTGGACTTGATCTGGCGCAGGCTAAGGTCCGCCCAGACCGCCAGAGATCGCGGGTCCTGCGGGATCAAGTCCAGCGCGGCCAGCGCCTCGGCGTGTGCCGCTTCGACATCCTTTTGCCGCAGCGCAAGTGCCAATTCGAGCCGCCCTTGGGCATTACCCGGATTTGCAGCGACGAAGGCGCGCAGGCCGGCCAGCACCTGTCCGCGATCCTTGCCGGCAAGTCGCGCAAGACGCAGATCGACCAGCTGCGAAGCCGATGGATCGAGCACGGTAACAGGATTTTCGGACGACACAGCCGCCGCAATGGCCAACTTGCGGCCTCGATGAGGATCGGGAACGAACCCGTGCATTCGTGCTTCGAGTGCATCAAGGTCGCCGAACGTATCGCGCGCGGCTTGTATTGGGTCGATTCCGGCTGTCAGTGAGCGAAGATAGGCGTCGAGACGGCCGCGATCCTCCGGCGTCTTGCCAAGCATATGGACCAGCTTCCAAGACCAGGCATAGAAGCGTGCCTTCTCACCCGGTTTGAATTGCTCGACCGATGCAGTCAGGATCGTTTTCAGCGGCATGGGTTCGTTGCCCATGTGCCTCATACGTGGCCAGTTCGGCAGGCCTACGGTCGCGGTCCTGTCGGCGTCGAAGGCAACGGTGCTCGCTTCCTCGGCAAAGCCCTCGCTATACCAGACAGGCCAGGCGCTGGCGAAATGGCGGTACATGAAGTGGTGCGTGTATTCGTGGAAGAGCGCCATCTGGCCGGATAGACGGGTCTTTTCATAGGCTGGAGCGCGGCTCGCAATCAGGTAACTGCCCTCGCTTGAAGGGCTGTAGTGCCCGTTGAGATTCTTCCGACCGGTGAGGTGCTCCACGTCCTTGCCCTCGTCGAGCAGGTAAATTGTAAGAGTGCTTCCCGAATCCGCGTCGGCTGCGGGCACGCCGAACTGCTCTCGCAACAGGGCGTCGAACAGCCTGACTTTCAGCGCCCAGCGCTGCAATTCGTGGGGGTAGCCGTCCGAATAGATTACGATGCCCGGAAGTTCGGTACGCACCCAATCGCGGGCGTGAGCCGGGGCCTGCGCGAGGAACGCGACGGTGAGCAGGATGGGGGCGATCCAGCGGCTCATACGAAGCTATAGGGATCGACGTCGATGCTCACACGCACCCCGCGCGGGAACTGGAGCGGATCGAGCCATTGCCGGAGCACCTTCTGCAATTGGGCCGAGCGCCGAGCGTTGATGAGCAGGCGATAGCGATAACGCCCCCGCAGCAGCGAAAGCGGAGCCGGGGCAGGGCCGAGAATGGCGATATCGGGATGACTTGGACGTGAACCGCCGATGGCCCGCGCGGCTTCCCGAGCCTCTGCCTCGTCCTCGCTTGAGACGATAATAGCGGCCCAGCGTCCGAAAGGTGGCGCACCTGCCTCTCGGCGCCCCTGTGTTTCCGCCTCGTAGAATGCGTCGCGGTCTCCGGCGGCGAGGGCAGCGATCACCGGGGCTTCGGGATGGCGGGTCTGGATCAGCACATGGCCGGGCTTGTCGCCACGCCCTGCGCGCCCGGCCACCTGAGCGATCTGCTGATATGTGCGCTCGCCCGCGCGCAGGTCTCCTCCTTCGAGGCCGAGATCGGCATCGACGACCCCCACCAGCGTGAGTTCGGGAAAGTGATAGCCCTTGGTGACAAGCTGGGTGCAGACGATCACGTCGATAGCCCCTTGCTCCGCTGCCTCGACGAATTCGGTGATGCGCTCGGGCGTGTTGAGTGTGTCTGAGGTCGCCTGCGCAATGCGTGCGCCGGGCAGCAATTCGCGCACTTCTTCGGCAATACGCTCCACGCCGGGGCCACAGGCCACCAGGCAGTCCTTTTCGCCGCATTCGGGGCAGGCGTCGGGCGTTGCCACCCCGTGGCCGCAATGGTGGCAGGCGAGTCGGCGCGAAAAGCGATGCTCGACCAGCCAGGCCGAGCAATTGGGACAGGCGAATCGGTGTCCGCACGAGCGGCACAGAGTCAGCGGGGCATAGCCTCGGCGGTTGAGGAACAGCAGCGACTGCTCGCCGCGCTCCAGCCGAGCCTCGATTTCGCGCAGGAGGCGGGGAGCGAGCCAGCGGCCGCGCTCTGGCGGTTCGTGGCGCAGGTCGACAATGCCGATGTCGGGCAGGCTCGCGCCGCCAAACCTGTCCGGCAGCTCGATGCGCTCGTATATGCCGTTCTCTGCCAGTTGCAGGGATTCAAGCGCAGGCGTGGCGCTCGCGAGGATTACCGGCACCTGTTCGAACCGGGCGCGGATTACCGCGACATCGCGCGCGTTGTAGCGAACGCCGTCGTCCTGCTTGAAGGAAACCTCGTGCGCCTCATCGATGACGATCAGGCCGAGGTTCGCATAGGGCAGGAACAGCGCCGAACGCGCGCCGACGACAACCTGCGCCTCGCCCGAAACGATGGCGCGCCATGCCCGGCGCCGTTCGGTCGACTTGACGGAGGAATGCCACAGCAGCGGCGGGACCCCGAAACGCTGCTCAAACCGGCGCAGGAAATTCTGGGTGAGGGCGATTTCGGGCAGCAGCACGAGGGTCTGCCGACCCAGCCTTAGCGCTTCGGCAATGGCCTCGAAATAGCACTCGGTCTTGCCCGATCCGGTAACCCCGTCGAGGAGGAAGGGCCGGAATGCGCGTTCACGGACCGCGTTTGAGAACGTGTCTGCCGCCAATTGCTGGTCGCCCGACAGTTCTGGCACGGCAAAATCGGGGTCCGCTTTTGGATAGGGCCGGTCGATGTCTACCGCCACCGGCTCGAGCGCGCCCGCCGAAACCAGACCGCGCAGGACGCCTTCCGATACGCCCGCGATCTCGGCCAGTTCGCGGATGGTCGCCTGTTCGCCGTGCAGGGCATCGAGCGCGGCGAGGCGCTGCGGCGTCAGGCGGGCGGGTTCCTCGCCGGTCAGCCGGTATTCGATGACAGTGCCGCCGCCCTTGAGCGCGGCGCTGCTCGCCAGCGCCATGCGGGCCACCGCTGACATTGGCGCGCAGTAGTAGTCCGCAGTCCACTCGATCAGGCGGCGCAGCGCGGTTGGCAGGGGCGGCACCGGCAGCACTTCGACAATCGGGCGCAGCTTGGCTTCGGGAACCTCACCAGCTTCGAGGCGCGCCGGTTCCCAGGCAATGCCCAAAATCTGGCGCGGGCCGAGCGGCGCGACGACCACGCTGCCCGGCTGGACCAGCATGCCTTCGGGCACGCGATAGTCGAGCGCGCCGAGCGCCACATTGAAAACAAGTAACCGCACGCGCGTCATGGTGACGCACATAGGAGCAACGGCGCGCCGATGCCAAAGGCGTTCTAGTCTACGCGGCGAAACACCGCCGAGGCAGACGTTACGTTGCGATCGCCATTGCCGGCATCGACCATGATAAGTGATACGCCAATCTTGCCGTCCACGCCGGCCACCGCTTCGCCCCGGATCGGGAACGGCCCGGTCTTGCCGCGCGCAAGGAACATCACGTGCCACGATTCGATCTGGAGCCGGTCCGTCCCCGCAAACTCCTCCGCGATGTCCATCGCCGCCTTTTCCAGCGCGACATGTTGCGGGCCGATGTGCAGCGCCGCATCCGGCGAGGCGAGGTCGGTCGACAGTTTGCCCAGCGCCCAGGTGCCATCGTCCGCACGGGTCGCGCCGAACACTTCCCACAGCGAAGGCATATCGGGCGAATCGACCACTTCCAGCCGCGCTTCTGGCATCTTGCCCAGGCCATCGGGCGTTTCACCGATCGCCGCGCCCTGGCCCTCGACCAGCGCGATCACGCGCTCGTGGTTGTCGGCATCGACGATTTTCGAGCGGCTGTAGGCCATCTGCCGGCCGCGCTTCAGACCCTGAGAATGGATCACTTCCATGGTCTTCACGCCATGGCCCGGATCGAGGATCTGGCACGAATAGATCACCGGATTGGGCACGGCTTCCATATCGGTCATGTTGCCCGATTCGGGAGCGCTGATGGCAATCGGGGCCACAAGCAGGCCGCCGGTCGAATTGCGCATGTCATGCCGCAGCTTCACCTTGGCGTCGATCTCGCCGGTATTCATCGACGCAAAGGTGCGCCCGATGTAGCGATAGCTCAACAGGCCGTTCCAACGCCGCTCCAATTCGGCGGCGTAGGCTTCGGGGTCGTCTTTCAGCTCTCGAATGTCTCTCATCATGCTCTCCGTTTGGAACGCGCTTGCCGCGTTTGCGTCAGACCCTAGAACAGCAGCCCCGGCTTGCCTATAGCGTGCGCCGAACCGATTCACCGCAGGAAGCTGGCCCATGAAATTTTTCGTCGATACTGCCGATACCGCTGAGATCGCGGACCTTGCGGCAACTGGCCTGCTTGACGGGGTAACCACCAACCCCTCGCTGATCCACAAGTCAGGCCGCGACTTCATGGAGGTCACCAGGGAAATCTGCGGGCTGGTTGACGGGCCGGTAAGTGCCGAAGTGGTCGCGCTCGATCATGAAGGGATGATGCGAGAGGCTGAAATCCTGCGCAAGATCGCCGACAACGTCTGCATCAAAGTGCCGCTAACCCTCGATGGCCTCAAGACCTGCAAGAAGCTGACTGGCGACGGAACGATGGTGAACGTCACGCTGTGTTTCTCGGCAAATCAGGCGCTGCTCGCCGCCAAGGCGGGCGCGACCTTTGTCTCGCCATTTGTAGGTCGCCACGACGACAATGGCTTCGACGGCATGGACCTGATCGAGGACATCCGCCTGATCTACGACAATTACGATTTCGCCACGCAGATTCTCGTCGCCTCGATCCGCCACCCGATCCATGTGCTTGAAAGCGCTCGGATCGGAGCCGATGTCGCCACCATACCGCCTGCGGTGATCCGGATTCTGTTCAAGCATGTGCTGACCGACAAGGGAATCGAGGCGTTCCTCGCTGACTGGGAAAAGACCGGGCAGAGCATCTGAGTGAGCGACGAAAGCCCAGTCGACGCCTTCAAGAGCCTGCTCGCCGGCGCCAGCCGGGCGATAGCGCACGACCCGGAGGTAGAGGTTAGCTGGACCGCCGATGCGCCAAGCGCCGCCGGCAACAATTTCCGTGTCACCATGCCGGGCCGGGGCCTTTCCACCGACAACGCCATGCTGGCGCGGGGCACGGCAGACAGTTTCGCGCTCAAGCTGCGACACCATAACGAAGCACTCCACGCCCGGCACGCGCCCGCCGATCCTCTCGCGCGCGCCTGTTTCGATGCGGTCGAGCGCGTGCGTTACGAAGCGCTGGGCGCGAACGACTATGCGGGCATCCGCTCCAACCTCGACGCATCGACCGCCGCCCGGATGGCTTCCGATCCCATCGCCAGGGCTGCGAGCGCCAGCGACGTGCCGTTGCAGACTGCCCTTGCGCTGATGCTGCGCGAGCACCTGACCGGCCAGCCGGTCCCACCTTCTGCACAGGGCGGGGTCGACATGCTGCGCAGCTGGATCGAGGAGAAGGCAGGCAGCGACTTTGCGGGCCTGTCCGACCAGATCGACAACCAGCGCGCTTTCCAGTCTCTCACGCTCGACATGCTGCGCCATCTCGAATTGACCAATCCCGACCAGCCGCAGGAGCCGACTGACGACTTCGACGACCAGGAGGGCGAGGACGAGACTGAGGACGATCAGACCGGCGACGATTCGGGCGAGGAGCAGCTCCCCACCGAAATGACCTCCGAAGCCACCGAAGGCGACGAGGAAGGCGATAGCGACGCACAGCGCGAGGCAGGCGAAGAACTCGACGATGCACAGGACGGCGACGATGGCGACGAAGGCATGCTGCCCGTCCGCGCCAATCGCCCATGGACCGACATTCCCGACAGCTTCGACTACAAGGTCTATACCGAGCAGTTCGACGAGATCGTCGGGGCCGCCGAGCTGTGCGACGAGGAGGAGCTGACCCGCCTGCGGGCCTATCTCGATGCACAGTTGAAGGGGTTGCAAGGCGTCGTCACCAAACTCGCCAATCGGCTCCAGCGCAGGCTGATGGCGCAGCAGAGCCGCAGCTGGGATTTCGACCAGGAAGAAGGCCTGCTCGATGCCGCGCGGCTTGCCCGCGTGATCGTTTCTCCCGGCTCGTCGTTGAGCTACAAGGTCGAACGCGACATCGAGTTCAAGGACACGGTGGTAACGCTCCTGCTCGACAATTCGGGCTCTATGCGCGGGCGGCCGATCTCTATCGCCGCGATCAGCGCCGACGTGCTAGCGCGCACGCTTGAACGCTGCGGGGTCAAGACCGAGATTCTCGGCTTTACAACTCGCGCCTGGAAGGGCGGGCAAAGCCGCGAGGCATGGCTGGCCAACGGCAAGCCGGGCAATCCGGGCCGCCTCAACGATCTGCGCCATATCCTTTACAAGAAGGCGGACGAGCCGTGGCGGCGCGCGCGCAAGAACCTTGGCCTGATGATGCGCGAGGGGCTGCTCAAGGAAAACATCGACGGCGAGGCGCTGCTCTGGGCGCACAGCCGTCTGCTCGCGCGGCCCGAGGATCGCCGCATCCTGATGGTGATTTCAGACGGTGCGCCGGTCGACGATTCGACCCTCAGCGTGAACTCCGCTGGCTATCTCGAGGCGCACTTGCGCAAGGTGATTGAATGGATCGAGAGCAAGAGCCCGGTCCAACTCGTTGCCATCGGCATCGGCCACGACGTTACCCGCTACTATCGACGCGCCGTCACCATCATGGACGCGGAACAACTTGGCGGCACGATCATCGAGCAGCTTGCCGACCTTTTCGAGGAGGAATGAGTGAACGTTACTGATGCCGTGATGAGCCGCCGGTCGATCCGGTCCTTTACCGACCAGCCGGTCGATCCCGAGGTGCTGCGCCGCGTGCTCGACAAGGCGCGCTGGGCGCCGTCGGGCTGCAATTACCAGCCGTGGGAAGCACATGTCGTCACCGGCGAACCGCTGAAGCGCTTGCAGGAGGCCATGATCGCTTCGGAGATGCAGAACCCGCAGGAATACAGCTTTTCCGAGCCGGACAAGTCGGAGCTGCACAAGGGGCGGCTGCAGTCACTCGGCGCGAAGATGTACGGCACGCTGGAGATCGCGCGTGAGGACACCAAAGCGCGCGGCGATTTCTCGCGCCAGAACATCGTCAGCTTCGGTGCGCCGGTGCTGCTGCTGAACTATATCCGTCGCTCGTTCGGGCCGCCGCAGTGGTCCGATGTCGGCATGTGGCTGCAGACGATCATGCTGCTATTGCGCGAGGAAGGCCTCGATTCCTGCCCGCAGGAATGGATGTCGCTTTACGCTAAGGTGCTCAAGGCCGAGATCGGCGTGTCGGACGAGGATTACATACTGTTTACCGGCCTTGCGATTGGTTACCGCTCGCCGGACGATGCAGTGAACACCTGGGAACGCGAGCGTGCTCCGCTCGACGAGCAGGTCACCTGGCTGGGGTTTTGAGGCGTTGACCTGACGGCGCGGGCGACGCAATGGCCCCGGCCATGACCGAAGCCGCGCCGCTCACCTTGTTCAATTCGCTGACAAGACAGCTCGAACCGTTCGTGCCCGTCCACCAAGGCGAGGCGCGCGTCTATACCTGCGGGCCGACGGTCTACAACTATCCGCATATCGGCAACATGCGCGCCTACGTCTTCGCCGACGTGCTGGGCCGCACGCTGAGCTTCAAGGCCTACAAGCTTACCCACGTCATCAACATCACCGATGTCGGCCACCTGACCGACGATGCCGACGCGGGCGAGGACAAGATGGAGAAGATGGCCGCGCAGCAGGCGCAGTCCATCTGGGACATCGCCGAGCACTACAAGCAGGCATACTGGGCCGATGTCAGGGCGCTCAACATCCGCCAGCCCGCGCAATGGACCGTGGCGACAGACTACGTCCCGCAGATGATCGAGTTTGCAAAGCAGATCGCTCCGAAACACTGCTATGAACTCGATTCCGGGCTTTATTTCGATGCCTCGACCGTGGCGGATTATGGCCGCCTTGCCCGCGCCAATACGGAAGAAGGCGAGGGCCGGATCGAAGCGGTCGAAGGCAAGCGCAATGCCGCCGACTTCGCGATCTGGCGCAAGACCCCGCCAGGCGAAAAGCGCCAGATGGAATGGGATTCGCCGTGGGGCAGGGGCGCGCCGGGCTGGCACCTCGAATGCTCGGTGATGTCGGGCGAAGTGCTCGGCTTTCCCTTCGACATTCACACCGGCGGCATCGACCACCGCGAAATCCACCACCCCAACGAGATCGCGCAGAACCAGGCGAAGTGCTGCACCAACGGGCTGGACGTCGCTGAAAACAGCGGCGCGCGGCTGTGGATGCACAACAATTTCCTCGTCGAACGCAGCGGCAAGATGAGCAAGTCGTCGGGCGAGTTCCTGCGGCTGCAATTGCTGATCGACAAGGGATACCATCCGCTCGCCTACCGGATGATGTGCCTGCAGGCTCATTACCGCAGCGAGCTGGAGTTCTCGTGGGAAGGCCTTCAGGCGGCACAGACTCGGCTGAAGCGGATGGTGATGCGCCTTTCTGTGGCAGATCAACCGATCGACCAACAGCGGGCGGAAGAGGTCTTAAATGATTGGGAGCGTCGATTTGACGAGGTGATGAGCGACGACTTGAATACCCCATCTGCATTGATTTTGCTCGAACAGGCTGTCGTATCGAATTTTCAAATGGACCTAAAGCGGCCCTACATTGAGCGGATGGACGCCGTTCTCGGCCTGAACCTCCTTACTCTCAAGCGCACCGATTTCCGCATCCGCCCCAAGGCCGCGACAATCACCGAAGCCGAAATCGAAGCCGCGCTCGCCCGCCGAAAGGAAGCCCGCGCGGCGAAGGACTTCGCCACCTCCGATGCAATCCGCGACGAGCTGGCCGCGAATGGCGTCGAGGTCATGGATGGCGATTCGCTCGGCTGGGAGTGGAAACTCGGCGACTGATCGGGCAGGCTGGCGGAAAGGAGAGGAGAATCGATGTCCGCCCTTGTCGCCCTGATGCTTGCCGCCGCGCCTGTCAGCGCTGCCGACCGCGCCACGCTCGACGCTGCAACCCGCGCGATCTGCGCGCCCTACCGGCGCGAAACGAACTATGAGGCAGTGTGGGAGCGCGACATCTGGTCTGCCGACATGCGCCGCCTGATTGCCGAGTGGCAGGCTGTCGTGCCCACTGACGAAGTCGATGCAATGAACGACGGGGACTGGGTCTGCCAGTGTCAGGACTGGGACGCGAAGAAGTTCCGGATGAAGATCACCAAGCGCGAGGGCAAGGGCCGGGATGCCGCTCTCATCGGCGTGGACTTCAACCTGGGTCACGGTGAGCCGCGCGACGCCTACCTCGAATTCCGGCGGGAGCAGGGGCGCTGGGTGGTCGATGACATCTATTCCGAACCCTATGCCGACGGCATCAAGGCCGCGCTGATCCAGACCATCGCCGAAGACAAGGCCCTGTTGTTGCAGGCAAAGCCATGACGATCACTGCGCTCAGCGTGCACACCCGGCGATTTCTCGAAGGCCGTTTGCCCGATTGGGTCGAGCCGCGCTGGTTCGCCAATGCCGAGGAACTGACCGCGATTTTGCCCGAGGTCGAAATCGGATGGTTCGACGGCGCCGGTTGGTCTCATACCCTTTCAGCACCGAAATCTGCGCCGAAGCTGCGGTGGCTCAACACCTTCGCCGCCGGTATAGAAGCCTTCCCGCTGGCGTACTTGCGCGATCATGGCGTGGTCCTGACCAACGGAGCGGGCGTCAACGACATCGCCGTTGCCGAATATGTCATTCTCGGCATGCTGGTGCTGGCCAAGAAGTATCACGAGGTGGTGCGCGCGCAGGACCGCAGCGAATGGCTGCCCGATGCGCCGGGCAAGATCGAACTGCACGGCACCAGGGCGCTGATCGTCGGATCGGGGGCAATCGGGCAACGGGTCGCCGCCATGCTTGCCC
>JAURNJ010000329.1 GCA_030830245.1 Novosphingobium sp.
CCGCGCTCGAAGCGCGAGCGTGCATCGCTGGCTATGCCGAGTGCCCTGCCAGTCGCGCCGATCCGGTCAGGATCGAAATAGGCAATCTCCAGCAGCACGTCGGTGGTCGTCTCCGAACAGCCCGAATGCTCGCCGCCCATGATGCCGGCAATGTCGTGAACGCCGCTCTCGTCGGCGATCACCGTCATCGTCTCGTCGAGCGTGTAGGTCTTTTCATTGAGCGCGAGCACTTGCTCGCCCTGCCTCGCGCGTCGCGCGCCGACTGCCCCGTTCAGCTTGGCGAGGTCGTAGGCATGGGCAGGCCGCCCGAAGGCGAGCATCACGTAGTTGGTGATGTCGACCAGTGCGGAAATCGGCCGCTGGCCTGCCGCGATCAGCCGCGCCTGCATCCATTCGGGTGATGCGCCATTGGTGACGCCGCGAATGACGCGCCCGTAAAAGGCCGGGCAGCCTTCGGGATCGTCGGTGCGAATCTCGACCGGGCAGGGATAGTCGCCTGCAATCGCCGGAGCGGCGAAGGGCTTGAGCGTTCCCAGCCCCGCCGCCGCGAGATCGCGGGCGATGCCGTAGACGCCCATGCAGTCGGGCCGATTGGGATTGACTGCAATGTCGATTACCGGCGAGGTGCCGCGATAGGCGGCAAAGGCGGTGCCAACAGGGGCGTCGCCGGGCAGCTCGATGATCCCGTCGTGATCGTCGCCCAGCTCCAGCTCGCGCGTGGAGCACATCATGCCGTTCGATTCGACGCCGCGCAGCTCCGCTTTCTTGAGCTGCATGCCGTTGGCGGGGACCACTGCGCCCGCCAGCCCGAGTACGCCCTTCATCCCGGCGCGGGCATTGGGCGCGCCGCAGACGACCTGGAGCGGTTCGTCCGAACCGGTGTTCACCGTGAGCACCTGAAGCTTGTCTGCCTGCGGATGCGGCGCCGCCGTCAGCACCTCGGCGACGACGAAACCATCCAGCTTTTGCGCCGGATCGTCGATGCCCTCCACCTCGAAGCCGATGGCGTTGAGTTTGGTCGCAACTTCGGCAACCGTCGCTTCGGTGTCGAGGAAGTAGCTCAGCCATTCCATTGAGAACTTCATGGCCGCGCTCCTACTCCGCCGGAGAGCGTTGGCTGGTCGAAGGCGGAAAAGCCGTAATGCCGCAGCCAACGCGCATCGCCGTCGAAGAAGGCGCGCAGGTCGTCCATGCCGTATTTGAGCATGGCGAGCCGGTCCACGCCGACGCCGAAGGCGAAGCCCTGCCACCGGTCGGGATCGAGCCCGGTGAATTCGATCACCCGCCGGTTGACCATGCCGCTGCCGAGCAGTTCCATCCAGGCATGGCCGGGCGCATCGCCGCTGCCACCCAGCACGCGCCGTCCGTCGACCAGCGCGAAACCCACATCGACCTCGACCGATGGCTCGGTGAAGGGGAAGTAACTTGGGCGCAGCCGCAGCACGATGTCCTCGCGCTCGAAGAACGCCTTGAGGAAGGTCTCCAGCGTCCACTTGAGGTGGCCGAGGTGGATGTCGCGATCGATCACCAGCCCTTCGACCTGATGGAACATCGGTGTGTGGGTGGCATCGCTGTCGCTGCGATAGACCCGGCCGGGCGCAATGATTCGCAAAGGCGCGCCGCGTTCGAGCATCGTGCGTACCTGCACCGGCGAGGTGTGGGTTCGCAGCAGCATGCGGGTCGCATTGTCCCCCGCTGGAGGGCTTGTCTCACCCCCGTCTGCCGGGAAATAGAAGGTGTCATGCATCGCCCGCGCCGGGTGGCTTTCGGGCATGTTGAGCGCGGTGAAATTGTGCCAGTCGTCCTCGATTTCGGGTCCGGTGGCGACGGCAAAGCCGAGATCGGCGAAGATTTCCGCCAGTTCGTCCATCACCTGGCTGACCGGGTGGACGCTGCCCCGTTGCGCTTCGGGGGCAGGCAGCGACAGATCGACTGTTTCGGTGGCGAGCCGCGCCGCCATCTCCGCCGCTTCGAGCGCCTCCTTGCGATCAGCAAGCGCATCGCTGACGCTTTCGCGCAAACCGTGGATTTTCGGCCCGGTTTCCTTGCGTTCCTCGGGACTTAGCGTGCCGAGCGTCTTGAGGAGGGCGGAAATGGATCCCTGCTTGCCGAGAAATTCGACGCGCAAAGCCTCGAGCGCATCGAGATCGCTTGCGGCGGCGATTCTGACGACCGCCTCTTCCCCGAGCTTCTGATAATCCACGTCGATGATGCCCTGATCGGTTTTCGCTTCGCCGCGTCCCTTAGGGACGATTGCTGCATTGCGCAAACAGCACAGTGATTCCGGCTCAGAACTCGCTGGCGATCTCGCTAACTTCTTCCCAGTGACGCATGCCTTCCAGCAGCACCGGCTTCATCATCGGCCGGTCGAGCTTGGCGAACTGGCGAGGGGTGAGGCCGGTAAATTCGCGAAACTCGCGCACAAATTGCGGCTGGTCGTGATAGATGTCGTCGATTGCCTCGATCCACGGTCGCTTGCCGCCCAGCATGTGCTGGGTCACGCTGCGCATGAAGCGCTGGCGGCGGAGCAGCATCTTGGGGGCGAGGCCGAAGGCGCTTTCGCAAACGCGCTCCAACGTGCGACGGCCAAGGCCCGCCTTTTCGGCAAGATCGGAAACATTGGCGCAGCGCGCGTCCATCAGTGCCGCGGTGATCGCCTCGATGCGCGCCTCATCCTCGCGCGGCGGCGCTTCGAGGCGGCGGGAGAGGCAATCTAGAATGATCTGCAATTCCGCTTCGGCATCGGGTGCACCCTGGAACAGGGCATCACCGATCGGCCAGAACGCCCGGAACGCCTCGTCACCCTCGATTGCGACCGCCCGGTTGCCATAGGCCCGCGCAGGGGCATCGACGAAGCGGGCCCATCCTGCCGGAAGCAGAACGGCGCTCCACTGGCGCATCGGTCCGCATTCCAACCTCGCCGCGTGGTCGAAAGGTCCGACCGCACCGGCGAGGCCAGCGTCGAATTTCTCCCCGTTGAGGAATCGCATCGTCATTGCTTCACGGTCGCGCCAGCTGACGATGCCCCATGTCGGCAGGACGAAATCAGTTATCGTGCCGCCTTCGGGAGGGAAGGTTTCAAGCAGGAATATCGATTGAAAATAGCGGTCCAGGCCCGCCGGGGGACGGAAATAGCGCAGACTGAGTTCTGCCGAATCAGGATGCGATTGAAGCACTTACTATCCTCTGGCGGAAACATTAGGCGTAAGCGTTCGGTATGGCAACGAAACGGGCGCGAACCGGCATTGCCAGTCCGCGCCCGTCGAAATCGCGTTGCTGTCTGGCTGGTTCAGCCCAGCGCGGCCTTGGCCTGCGCGATGACGGCAGCGAACACGCCGCCCTCGTTCATCGCCAGATCGGCCATGGTCTTGCGGTCGAGCTCGATCCCGGCAAGCTTGGTACCGTGGATGAACTGCGAATAGGTCAGGCCCTCGGCGCGGACCGCCGCGTTGATGCGCTGGATCCAGAGAGCGCGGAAATTCCGCTTTTTGATCTTGCGGTCGCGGTAGGCATACTGGCCCGCCTTCTCGACCGCCTGACGGGCGACGCGG
This sequence comes from Novosphingobium sp., assembly GCA_030830245.1. GTDB lineage: Bacteria > Pseudomonadota > Alphaproteobacteria > Sphingomonadales > Sphingomonadaceae > Novosphingobium. The sequence goes on from JAURNJ010000329.1 coordinate 3,552, forward strand.
ATCGTGTTCTTGCGGCGGCCGCGGTAACCCTTGGCCTGATCCAGAAGCCGCTTGTGCTTGGCGCGCGTGGTTACGCCGCGTTTGATGCGAGTCATTGGCTTGTACTCCTGCTATCAGTTGAGGCCGTAGGGCGCCCATTTCTTGATGACTTTGGCATCGGCGTCGGAAATGACATCGGTGCCGCGGTTCTGGCGGATATACTTGCCATTGTGGTTGATCAGCCGGTGGCGCTTGCCAGCCACGCCATGCTTGACCTTGCCGGTTGCGGTGAGCTTGAAGCGCTTCTTCACACCGCTCTTCGTCTTGAGCTTGGGCATTTTCATCTCCTGTCAGAGACACGTCCGGCCCGCCCTGGCAGCCCTTTCAGCCAGGCTGGTCGTTCGAATTCGTGTCGTTGAAGCGCGCGCCATTACTGTGCAGGCGGTGCAAAAGCAAGCGCTATCGCGCATCCCTCAGCCCGGTGAACTGCCGCAGGCCCTGATCTGCGAGCCAGCGGCGAAAGTCGCCATGGCTGATCGGTCGCGCGCCATCGGGCAGGGGACGCTTCCAGACATAGGCCTGTGCTTCACCACCTTCGACTAGGGATATGCTGCGGCGGATGTATAGCGAGGCTTCGGGATTGGCCGGATCGAAATCCTCGTAGGCGTCGATGCGGGCAAGGTCGTCCGCACTGAACTGCGGTCGCGCTGCATAGAGCATGCCATGGGCCTCGCCGCCACCGCCAAGCAGCGCCGGATACCAACCGTCGGGGTTAGGAATTGCAAAGAGTTGGCCAGCGACCCTTGCTGCGCCGACCGGTTCGAGAAGGGAATGAATTTCGCGTGCGACCGGGTTGTCGCTGCCTTCCAGCAAGGTCCCGTAAAAGAAGAAGCGCATGTCTTTCGCTCTGGGCCGGGTTCTGCCAAGACTGGCCGGTCAATCGGGAGGAATGGCCTATGGCAATCGTTCACACTTACGACCTTACCGCAGGCTCCGGCAAGGCGCACGAGCTTGGCTCGGCGCTCGAGGCGCTGGCCGAAGCGGTAAAGACCATCGCTGGATCGCAAGGTGCGATGGTGCTGCGCGACGTCAAAGATCCGCAACGCTTCCTGCTACTCGAATTCTGGGCCGATGAGGCTTCGCGCAAGGCGGCTGGATCGCAATTGCCAAAGGATGTGATGGGGCGGATCATGGGTGCAACGGCGGGCAATCCCATCGGCATGGCGGATTACGACCGGATCGCCGGTTAGCGCGCTGCTCAGTGGTCGCAGGCGAGCGCCTCGACCACATCCTCCAGGCGCGCCGGATCGCCCAGCGCGATGACATGCCCGTCCGATCCTGCATGCAGCGGATCGCCGTTCCAGTCGCACATCAAGCCGCCTGCGCCCTCGACCACGGGGACCAGCGCGGCCCAGTCGTGCAATTTGAGGCCCGCCTCGCAGACAATGTCGAGATGACCCGAGGCGAGCAGGGCATAGTTATAGCAGTCGCCGCCCATCATCATCCGCCGGTGATCGGTCTTCGCGGCGAGCGCCATGAAATGTGCGCCCTGATGATCGTCGAAATAGTGAGGGCCGGTGGTTGCCAGCATGGCTTCCGATAGCTCTCGACAAGTCCGGGTGCGCGCTTCGCGCCCATTGAGGAGGGTAGGCTTGCCACTTGCGCCGATCCAGCGCTCGCCAAGGATCGGCTGGTCGATTACACCGAGCACCGGAAAACCGTCTAACACCAGCGCGATGAGCGTGCCAAAGATCGGCCGCCCACCGATGAACGAAACCGTGCCGTCGATCGGATCGAGCACCCAGGTGCGGCCCGAAGAACTCTGCTCGTCGCCGAACTCCTCGCCAATCACCCCGTCGCGCGGCGCTTCGGCCTTCAGGATGCGGCGCATGGCCTCTTCGGCGGCGCGATCTGCAACCGTGACCGGGGTCGCGTCGCCCTTGCGCTCGGTGGCATCGAGCGAGCGGAAATGCGGACGGATCGCCTCGCCCGCCGCGTCGGCGAGGCGGTGCGCAAGGGCAATGTCTGCATCGAGGTTCATGGCGCCGCAGTGCGCAGAGGCTGACCGTTTGCGACGACCCAGCTCGATACCGCGCGCATCCCATCAGGCCCGGCAGTACCGCCGTGGACCTCGCCCGGTGCAATGCGCACGCCCTGTCCCGCCTTGAGCAGGACATCGGGCTTCCCGTCGATGGAAAGCGTGCCCGATCCGCCCATCACGAAAAGGAACTCCTCGCCCGAATGACTGTGGCGGGGGATGACCATTCCCGGCGTAGCGACCAGGTCGCCGATCACCATGTGATGGCCCGGCACGGCGGCAATCGGCCCTTCGAGCACGAGGTTGCTGCCTGCAGGGGGCTGGTATACGGCTAACGCGTTGCTCGATTGGGTGGTGGAACAGGCCCCGAGCAGGATACAGCTAAGAACCGCCGCCCAGCGCATCAGTCGAACAGGCTCGACACCGAGCTTTCGTCGGCAATGCGGCGGATTGCCTCGCCAAGCAGTGGCGCGATCGGCAGGACGCGGATTACCTTCGATGCCTGCGTCGCCTCTGTCGGCAGGATCGTATCGGTGATGACCAGTTCCGTGAGTGCAGAGCCGTCGATCCGCGCCACCGCCCCGCCAGAGAGCACGCCGTGGGTGATATAAGCGGAAACCGAGGTCGCCCCGCCATCGATCAGCGCCTGCGCGGCGTTGCACAGGGTGCCACCCGAATCGACGATGTCGTCGATCATGATGCAAGCGCGGCCCGAAACGTCGCCGATGATGTTCATCACCTCGCTGCTACCCGGCTTGTCGCGCCGCTTGTCGACGATGGCGAGCGGCGCATTGTCGAGCCGCTTGGCCAGCGCGCGGGCGCGCACCACGCCGCCAACGTCGGGCGAGACCACAGTTACCGCTTCGCCGCCGTTGCGCGCGAGGATGTCCGCCGCCATGACTGGCGCGGCATAGAGGTTGTCGGTCGGGATGTCGAAAAAGCCCTGGATCTGCCCGGCATGGAGATCGACGGAAAGCACCCTGTCGGCGCCTGCCTCGGTAATCAGGTTGGCGACGAGCTTGGCCGAGATCGGCGTGCGCGGGCCGGGCTTCCTATCCTGCCGGGCATAGCCGAAATAGGGTACAACTGCCGTGATCCGCTTGGCCGAGGCGCGGCGCAGCGCATCGATGCAGATCAGCAGCTCCATCAGGTTGTCGTTGGCCGGAAAGCTGGTGGGCTGGACCACGAACACGTCCTCGCCGCGCACGTTCTCGTGAATCTCGACGAACACTTCCTCGTCGGCGAAGCGGCGCACCGAGGCATCGGTGAGCGGCAGTTCGAGATAGCCCGCGATCGCCCGGGCGAGGGGCAGGTTGGAATTGCCGGCCAGAATCTTCATCGTGCTGGAGTCCCCGTTTGCGGCCCGGCGAATCCGCCCGCAGGCCTTGTTCCCGGCTCTAGCCCGGAGTCACGGGATTGCAACAATGGGTGCGGCCTTTTTCCCGCGCCGAAGGTCAATCCTTGAATGCGGCGCGGTGTTCGCCCTTGATCCAGCGCACCGTGCCCGATGAGGCGCGCATGACGACGCTCTCCGTGGTCATGGTGCCGTTGCGCAGCCGCTTCACCCCGTCGAGCAGCGAGCCGCTGGTCACGCCCGTGGCGGCGAAGATGCAATCGCCTTTGGCCAGCTCGTCGCGGGTGTAGATCTTGTCGAGGTCCTCGATGCCCCATTTGCGGGCACGACCCTTCTCGTCGTCGTTGCGGAACAGCAGCCGTCCGTTGAACTGTCCGCCGACGCAGCGCAGCGCCGCCGCCGCGAGCACGCCCTCGGGCGCGCCGCCCGATCCCATGTACATGTCGATGGTGGTGTCTTCGTCAGTCACGGCGATAACCCCGGCCACGTCGCCATCGCCGATCAGCACAACGCCGCAACCTATCGAGCGCAGCTCGGCGATGAGGTCGGCATGGCGCGGCCGGTCAAGCACGCACACGATGATCTCGTTGGGCTCGACTCCCTTGGCCTTGGCCACGGCCGTGACGTTCTCGGTCGGCGATTTGGCAAGGTCGATGATCCCGTCGGGATAGCCGGGGCCGACAGCCAGCTTGTCCATGTAGACGTCGGGCGCATTGAGCAGGTTCCCTTCCTCCGCGCAGGCGAGCACCGCGAGCGCATTCGGCCCGGCCTTGGCGGTGATGGTCGTGCCTTCGAGCGGATCTAGGGCGATATCGATCTTCGGGCCGGTGCCCTGTGCGCCGCCCACCTGCGCGCCGATATAGAGCATCGGCGCCTCGTCGCGCCCGCCCTCGCCAAGCACCACGGTGCCATCGATATCGAGTCCGTCGAAGGCCTTGCGCATGGCTTCCACGGCAGCAGCATCGGCAGCCTTCTCGTCACCGCGCCCGATCAGGCGCGAGGCGGCGATGGCGGCGGCTTCGGTGACGCGCACCATTTCCATGACGAGAACGCGGTCGAGAACCTTGCTGGCTGTGGTTTTGGTCATGGCGGCGTA
>JAURNJ010000330.1 GCA_030830245.1 Novosphingobium sp.
ACGCGAACCTGCGCCCAGACCCTGGGTAATGTCTGGCCCGAGCTGGATGCGCTGATCGGCCACCGAGCTGTTGAGTGCCTGCGCATCGGTGTTGGCGACCACGAAATCGACGCCCTCGATCTTGGTCTCGATCATGTTGGCAATGGCGTTGCCGCCCGCTCCGCCCACGCCGATGACGGTGATGCGCGGACGCAACTCATCGATCGACGATGGCCCCAGATTGATGCTCATTTCAGTCTCCTGACAGGAATATGCGTGCGACAAGACGTATCGGCCATGTTTGCACGCTTGGATGCGCCGAAGCAAAGTGGCCCGAACCGTTGTCCACAGCCCGAATCTTCGGGTTTGTGCGTAGTTCCGACGTGATTGGATGGGGCATGATCGGCATCAGAAATTGTCCCTGAACGCCTGCATGATCCGCGTGGCGATGCTCATCTTGCCAAACTTGGAGAGGTTCTGGCTCCTGCCCCCGAATGTGCGCACGTCGACCGGGTCGGCATCGGCATAGAGGACAAGCCCGGCAAGCGTGGAAAAGCCCGGCTTCACATGTGCGTCGGGCAGGCCAGCCAGATGCGGCACCTTGCCGATCCGCACCGGCTTGCCCAGCGCGCTCTGGGCAAAGTCGGCAAGCCCGACAAGTTCCGCCCCGGCCCCGGTGAAGACGATCTGCTGCCCGCGCTTCTCGCCGAAATGCAATGCTTTCAACGCCTTGTTGACATCTTCCATCAGGCGCCCGAGCTGCGCGGTGATGACGCCGACCAGCTCAGCGCGCGGAATGCGGTTCTTGTCGTCGGCGTGACGCGCCAGCGGTCCGGATTGCTCCTCGCCCGGCGCATCGACCGGGATCATCTCGCGGTGATCGGCCGGGCTGGCGATTGCCGATCCGTTGACGCACTTGAGCCGTTCTGCCTGGGTCCAACGGATGCCGAAGGCCGAAGCCACGGCATCGGTGATCGCGCCCGAACCGGTCGGGATCGAGGCGAGGCCGACAATCATGCCATCGGCATAGACCGCCACGTTGGTGACGTCGGCACCGAATTCGACAAGCGCGACGCCAAGCTCGCGTTCCTCCTGCGAGAGACTGGCAAGCCCGGAGGCGACCGGAGATCCGATCACGCCCTCAACCTCCAGATGCGCGTTCTGCGCCGCCTCGGTGAGATTGCGCAGCGGTGCGCCATCGGCGAGCATGACGTGGACATCGACTGCAAGCCGCTCTGCATGCAGGCCGACCGGATCGGCAACGCCGTGCGCTCCGTCGAGGGTGAATTGGGCTGGCTGGGCATGGAGAACGGCGCGTCCATCAGGCTGAATCGCCTCGCGCGCGGCCAGAAGCAGCTGGTCGATGTCTTCCTGCTCGATCCGCCTGCCGCCGATGTCAATTTCCGCTTTGGTGATCTTGCTGGCAAGGCCCGCGCCCGCGCAGCCGATCCACACGCGTGAGACCGAATGGTTAGCCATCTTCTCGGCCCGTTCGACCGCATCGCGGATGGCATGGGTCGCCGCACGCATGTCGGTGATATAGCCGCGCCTGATACCCTGGCTGGCGCGGTGTGCAGAGCCGAGCACCATCATCTCGCCGGTTTCGGTCAGTCCTGCGACAATCGCGGAAATGCGGAATGATCCCAGATTGATCGCGCCGAATACGCGGGTGATGCGCGCAGATGCCACTATTGCGCCTCCTGGCTGGCTGTGGGTGCAGAGGAATTGAGCGGTGCGGATTCCTTCGCACCTGAGGGCATGCGCAGGTAAATGCGGTCGGCCGAGCGCATGTCGAATGCCGCGACCTTGCCGCCGATCAGGCGATTGGTGCCGTCAAGCCGCGCGAACGTGACAAGGGCAGACGCGGATTCCTTGTCTCCTTCGGGAAGCGCCAGCACCTGGTCGCTCTTGAAGGTCAGGTTCCAGCGCCGGTTGCCGATCCATTCCGCCTCGCGAACCTGCGGGCGAATCGCGGGCGCCGCATCGAGCAGATGCGCAAGCTTGGCCACCTGCTTGCCCGCGCTCGGGCCGGAGAGGATCAGCCTGCCCTTTGCCTGCTGCGCCGTCACCGGTTCGAGTTCGTGGCCTTCGGCATCGATCAGCGCGAACTTTTCGGCCTTGCGCAGCACTGCGTGCGGCCTGCGCTCGACGATGTCGATCACCAGCGTGTCGGGCAGCTGGCGAGAGACCCGCGCATCCTTGACCCATGACAGTTCAAGCAATTGTTCGCGCAGCGCGACGAGATCGACCGTGGGCATGGCCTGATCGCGCTGCGCAAGAGCGCGCTCGTAGACCTTAAGCTCGTTGAGGTTCTCGACCCCGCGCACATCGACGCGGCGCACCTGGAATCCCGCATCGGCAGCGACCGCCGCGATATGCTGCCCGGCCATGGTCGGCACCCCGGCCATCGAGGCTGCGATCCAGGCGAGCGCGACCGCCCCGCCAAGGATCATGGCCATGAACAGGCGGTGCATGGTTTCTTCGCTGAAAGGCAGCAGCGCCATCGCCCCGTCAAGCGCAGAGCCGGTGCGAGCCCGCGCTTGCCGCACCTTGCGCGCCTTGCCCTGGGAGGCGGCGCTGCGCCGTGCGCTCTTGCCCTTGCGCTTGATCGTCTGGCTCATGCGGTCCTGCCCTTCCGGGCTTCCGCATCCGCGAGCGCTTCGGCAATGATCGCCTCGACCAGATCGGGATAGTCCATGCCGCAGATCTTCGCCTGTTCGGGCACGAGGCTGAGCGGGGTCATGCCGGGCTGGGTGTTGACCTCAAGCAGGAACAGCCCTTCCAGCCCGCGCTCGTCGTCCCAGCGGAAATCCGAACGGCTCGTGCCCCGGCAACCGAGCACGCGGTGCGCCCGCAAGGCAAGGTCCTTGCAGGCCTGGGTGACTTCGTCCGGCAATTCGGCGGGGCAGACATGCTCGGTCATGCCGTCGGTATATTTCGCGTCGAAATCGTAGAATCCGGACTTGGGCCTCAATTCCGTGACCATCAGCGCCTTGTCGGTCAGCACCGCGCAGGTCAGTTCCTTGCCGCGAATGAACGGCTCGGCAAGCAGGCTGTCGAACTGCTGCCACGGCCCCGTAACATCGCGCCGGATCGGGTTGCCGTAATTGCTGCTGTCGGTAACGATGGCGACGCCGACCGAAGAGCCCTCGTTGACTGGCTTTAGAACATAAGGCCTTGCCAGGGGATCGCGCTCGTAAAGCTCGGCGCTTTGCACGATGCGCCCGCCGGGCATCGGAATGCCGTGCGGCACCAGCGCCTGCTTGGTCAGTTCCTTGTCGATGGCAATGACCGAAGTGGCGAGACCCGAATGAGTATAGGTCAGGCCCATCAGGTCCATCATGCCCTGCACCGTGCCGTCCTCGCCAGGGCAGCCGTGGAGCGCATTGAACACCACATCGGGCGAGGCTTCGGCGAGGCGCAGCGCAACATCGCGGTCCATGTCGATGCGGGTGACGCGATGGCCCTTGCTTTCGAGCGCTTTTGCGACGCCCTCGCCGCTCATCAGCGAAACCGGTCGCTCGTTCGACCACCCGCCCATCAGCACGGCAACATGGAGTTTCGGGAGCGTCACTTCTTTCCTACCTGTTCCTGCGGCGCTCCGGCAAACATGCCTACGCGCTGTATTTCCCATTTGAGTGCAATGCCCGAATTCTCCTTCACCCGCCGCCGCACTTCCTCCCCCAGCGCCTCGATATCGGCGCTGGTCGCGTCCCCGGTGTTGATGAGGAAATTGGTGTGCTTCTCGCTCACCTGCGCGCCGCCCAGTTTGAGGCCCCGGCAGCCGGCCCGGTCGACCAGTTCCCACGCCTTTTCGCCCGGAGGGTTTTTGAAAGTCGAACCGCCGGTTTTGGTGCGCAGCGGTTGCGACGCCTCGCGCTCGGCAGCAATCCGATCCATTTTGGCGCCGATCGCGCCGGGATCGCCCGGTTCGCCCCGGAAACGCGCGGCGACAACGATCGCCTGGTCGGGCAGTTCGGAATGGCGGTAGGTATAATGCAGGTCCGCCACGGGCAGACTCACCAGTTCGCCGGACCGAAGCACCACATCGCAATCGACGAGAATGTCCGCAACCTCGCGGCCATAGGCGCCCCCGTTCATGCGGACGAAGCCGCCTACCGTGCCGGGAATGCCACGCAGGAACTCCATCCCGGCGATGCCGTGATCGCGCGCCATCGAGGCGACGAGAATGCCGGACGCACCGCCCCCGCAATCGAGCACATTGTCGATACCGAACACGCCCTTGCCGACCGTGTCCACCCAGGCGAACGCCTTGCCCAGCCGCACCACGACACCCGGCACCCCGCCGTCGCGCACGATCATGTTGCTGCCAAGGCCGAGCGCCATCACTGGCACACTCGGATCGAGTTCGCGAAGGAAGGCTTGCAGGTCGGCGACATCCTTCGGCTCGAACAACCAGTCCGCCGTACCGCCACTCTTGAACCAGACGAGCGGCGCGAGCGGGGCGTTGTGCGTCAGCTTGCCGGCAACGCGAGGCAGCGCGTCAGCCATCATGCCGCCCTCCGAGCCGCGATCGCATCGGCAAGTCCTGCCGCCCACTTGGTGATATCGCCAGCGCCGAGGCAAACCACGAGGTCGCCTTGCTGCACGATCGCAGCAAGCGCCTCTGCAAGCGCGTCGGGCCCGGCGATGGTCTGAGCGGCACGATGCCCGCGCGCTTTCAGTCCGGCGACGAGAGCCGCTGCATCGACGCCCTCGATAGCTTCCTCGCCCGCAGTATAGACCGGCGCGACAAAGACCATGTCTGCATCGTTGAAGGCAGTCTGGAATTCGTCCATCAGGTCGCGCAGGCGAGTGAACCGGTGCGGCTGGGCGACCGCGATAACGCGGCCCGTGCCGCCCTCACGAGCAGCGGAAAGCACCGCCCTGATCTCCACCGGGTGGTGTGCATAATCGTCGATCACCAGCGCGCCAGCGACTTCGCCAACCCGGGTGAAGCGCCGCTTGACCCCGCCGAAATGAGCAAAGCCGGAACGGATCACCTCGTCCGGGCAGCCCATCTCTACCGAGACTGCGACAGCCGCGAGGGCATTCTGGACATTGTGCCGTCCCGGCATCGGCAGTTCGATTCCCTCAATGGTCCGCACCGCGCCGTCGCGCTCACGGATCACGGCATCGAAACGGTTGCCGCCGGGATAGGAAACTATGTTGTCGCCGCGCACATCGGCCTGCGCGGAAAAGCCGTAGGTGATGACGCGCCGGTCGCGCACCCGGCTGATCACGTTTTGCACTTCGGGATGATCGAGGCACAGCACTGCCGCGCCATAGAAAGGCACGTTCTCAATAAATTCGACAAAGGCTTCGCGCACCGCATCAAAGCTGCCGTAGTGATCGAGGTGTTCTGGATCGATGTTGGTTACGACCGCTATGGTGCCATCCAGCCGCAGGAAGCTGCCATCGCTCTCGTCGGCCTCGACCACCATCCAGTCGCTCGCACCGAGCCGGGCGTTCGAACCGTAGGAATTGATGATGCCGCCGTTGATCACGGTCGGATCGATCCCGCCCGCATCGAGCAGGCAGGCGATCATCGAGGTCGTGGTGGTCTTGCCGTGGGTGCCCGCCACCGCGACCGTGTTCTTGAGCCGCATCAGCTCGGCCAGCATCTCGGCGCGGCGAACCACGGGGATGCGCTCCTCAAGCGCGGCGGCAACCTCGGGGTTGGTGCGCCTGACTGCGGTCGAAGTGACGACCACCGCCACCCCTTCGACGTTCTGCGCCGCGTGGCCGATGGTCACACCGATGCCGCGCGCGCGCAATCGCTCTACGCTTGGCCCTTCGGCGATGTCTGATCCCTGCACCGTGTAGCCAAGGTTGTGCATGACCTCGGCAATGCCCGACATGCCGATGCCGCCGATACCGACGAAATGGATCGTGCCGATGTCTGTGCCGACGCCTTTCACTCGCCCTGCTCCATCGCCAGCGCCTCTTGCCCCGTCGCGCGCGCTTCGCCGCCGCTCACCCGGATCACATCCATCAGTGGCGCTGCGCCAAAGCTCTCGACCAGATCGGCAAGATCTCGTGCAGCATTGGGATAGCCGCAGTTCCAAGCGGCATGGGCGGCATTGGCGAGCGTTTCGGGATGCATCGCCATGGCCTGGACCTGCTTGGCCAGTTCCGCTGCATTGAATTTCGTCTGCCGGATCGCGCGCGCGCCGCCCGCCGCCACGATCTCGCGGACATTGGCGGCCTGATGATCGTCGGTGGCGATGGGCAGCGGCACGAGGATCGCCGGGCGTCCCACGGCGGTCAGCTCGGCAATGGTCGATGCTCCGGCGCGGCCGACGAAAAGGTGCGTGTCGGCAAGTCGTCCGGCCATGTCCTCGAAATAGGTGCCAAGCTCGGCGGGTATTTCATGATCGGCATAGCGCTTGCGCACTGCCTCAATATCTTCGGGGCGGCATTGTTGAGTCACCTGCAGGCGCGAGCGCAGAGCGAGGGGCAGCATGGCTAGGCCATCGGGCACGACTTCGGACAGGACGCGCGCACCCTGGCTGCCGCCGGTAACGAGGATGCGGAACGGGCTCTCCGCCGTGAACGGCGGAAACGGGCGATCGCGCAAGGCAAGAACCTCGGCGCGAACCGGATTGCCAACCAGCGTGACCTTGCCACCCAGCTTGCCCGGAAGCCGATCGACCTCGCGGCAGGACGTGGCGATGGCATCGACCCGGCTCGCCAACGTGCGGTTCACCCTGCCCAGCACCGCGTTCTGTTCGTGTATCACGGTCGGAATCACGGCCTTGGTTGCTGCCAGCAGAGCGGGCAGTGCCGGATAGCCGCCGAAACCGACCACCGCGCTTGGCTCGAAGCTTTCGAACAGGCGCAGCGCCATGGCCCGGCCCTGCCAGATCGCGCGCAGGCCCTTGATCCAGCTCAGCGGGTTCTTGCCCTGCAAGCGCCCGGCGGGAAGGACATGGGCAGTAAGGGTAGCGGGCTTGCCCGGTATCGCCGCGCCGCGCTCGTCGGTGATCAGCGCAACGTGATGGCCGCGCTGCTCCAGCTCGGTCGCCAAAGCGAAGGCGGGGATCAGGTGTCCGCCGGTGCCGCCAGCCGCGAGCACGTAATGGCGCGAAACAGTCGTCATGGCCTGTCTCCCGCTCGCGGCAGGGCAAATCCCTCGCGGCCGAGGAACGGATTGCGGCGGGTGATTGCCAGCAGCAGGCCGATGCACAGGCACTGCGCAATGGTCGAGGAACCGCCATAGCTGACGAACGGCAGGGTCATGCCCTTGGATGGAAACATCTGGAGATTGACCAATATGTTGATGAAAGCCTGGCCGCCAAGCTGGCAGACCAGCCCCGCTCCGGCGAGAACGGTGAAAAGGTCCTCCTCATCGAGCAGGCGAATGAGGCCGCGCACGATGATGGCGAGGTAGATGATCACCACCCCCGCGCAGGCAAGCAGGCCGAATTCCTCGCCGATAACGGAGAAGATATAGTCGGTATGCGCCTCCGGCAGCGAGAACTTGCGGTTGCCCATCCAGAAGCCCGCCCCCGTCAAGCCGCCGTTGAGCAAGGTGCGCTGGGCAAGATCGACCTGATCGAATGCGGTGCCGCCTCCAAGGAAGGAATCGATGCGGTGGCGCGCGTTGTCATAGAGGAGATAGGTCGCCGCAATAGCAAAGGCGCCAGCCGCGCCAATCGCCGCGATCCGCCTGAAGGAAATGCCGCAAAGCAGGATCAGCACGAACCATGTTCCGCCAAACAGGATGGTGGAACCGAAATCGGGTTGCAGCATCAGCAGCACGGCGACGAGGCCCATCAGGACTACACTCAGTTCGATCACCGGCAGTTCCGGATCACGGGCGCGCCATGAAAGGATCCAGGCAAGCGCGATGGGAAATCCGGCCTTGAGTAGCTCTGCAGGCTGGATCGAGACCCCGATCCTGATCCAGCGCCGCGCGCCGTTCACTTCCGAACCGATCACCGGCACCAGCAGCAGCAGGGCGATGGAGACGGCGGTTATGATGATGCCCACACGCCGCGCGGTTCCCTTGGCGAGATGCGAAGCCGTGAACATGACGGCGAGGCCGAGGATCTGCCACTGTATGTCGAGCAGCAGGAAATGAAGGTCTGAAAGCTGCTCTGCAGCAGTCGATAGGCGGCGCGCGCTCGCTGGCGAAGCGGCGGCGACCGCAGCCGCGCCGATGGCCATGAGCGCCAGCACCAGAAACAGCAGGGGCCGGTCGATCTCGCGCCACCAGATGGCAAGATCGCTGCGCCGGTTGCGGCGGTAACGCTCCACCGCCTGGCCTGCGGCAGGCGCGAAATCCGGGTTGGCAGGTCCGTCCAGAGCCATCAGCCTTGCCCCCCGCTGGCTGCCTGGCCTTCGAGCAGAGCCTCGACAATCTGGCGAAACTGGTCGCCACGCGCCTCGAAATCGCGGAACTGGTCGAAACTGGCGCAAGCAGGGGAGAGCATCACGACATCTCCGGGACGCGCCGCCGCCATTGCCTCGCGCACCGCGCCTGCAAGCATCTCGCTGCGATTGACGTGAGTGTAGGGCTCGAGGATTTCGGCAAAGGCCGGCCCGGCATCGCCAATGGTATAGGCCGCCGCGACATTGCCGAACCATGGCTTGCAATCATCAAGCGTGTCCTCCTTGGGCAGCCCGCCGAGGATCCAGTGAATGCGCGGGCGCGGCCCGGAAGGACCGGGACTTGGCGGAAAGGCGGCAAGCGCAGGCGCAGCCGAGGCCGGATTGGTTGCCTTGCTGTCGTTGATGTAGAGCACTCCGCCCGCTTCGGCGACGCGCTCCATGCGATGCGGCAAGCCGCGAAATGTGGGCAAGGCACGTTCCCACTGCGGCGCGGTCAATCCCAGCGAAGAGACGATCGCCACTGCAACTGCCGCGTTCTGCAGATTGTGCGGGCCTTGCAGCGATGGCCAGTTAGGCTGCTGGTCCACCAGTCCGGCGCCATCAGCAACGATGCACGCCTTCAGGTCGCTGCGGTGCAGCTGGCCTTGCGCTATCGCATCGGTTTCGGCGTCACCCGTGCCGAATACGGCGACGTGGCCCGCACCAAGCATGTCGAACAATCTCGCCTTGGCGGCGGCATAGGCCGCGAAACCGTCATAGCGGTCGAGATGATCGGGGGTGATGTTGAGCAGCGCCGCAACGTCGCAATCGAGCGATTGCGTCAGGTCGATCTGGTAGCTCGACAGTTCGAGCACATAGACCCCGCCGGGCGGCAGCGGCTTCTGCCCCAGGATCGGCACGCCGATGTTGCCGCCGACAGTGACCGGAACCGCAGCGCTGCGCAGCAGGTGTGCAACCAGCGAAGTGGTCGTCGATTTGCCGTTGGTTCCGGTTATGCCGACGACGCGGTGCGCGGGCAGGTCGGCCCTGGCGCGGGCGAACAGTTCGATGTCGCCGATGACGGGAACCCCCGCACTGGCGGCAGCCTGCGCGATCGGGTGGGAGTTGAGCGGCACACCGGGCGAGACAACCACCGCTTCGTAACCGGTGAGGTCCGCGCTGACCGGATCGGCGAGTTCGACCCGCCCCTCGAGCGATTCGCGCGGCTCGTTTCGATTGTCCCAGGCCATGACATGGGCGCCGCTCGCCAGCAAGCTCTCCACCGCGGTGAGCCCGGACCGGGCGAGGCCCAGCACCGCGTAGCGCTTTCCCGCAAATGCCTGGCTGACGATCATCGCTGCCGCGTCACCTCAGTTTCAGGGTGGAAAGCCCGATC
>JAURNJ010000331.1 GCA_030830245.1 Novosphingobium sp.
AAGCCGAACTCGGCGGTCCGCAGGTGTCGGACTCTGCGCTTCATGCCTTGATGGACAAATGGAGGCGCGAAGCCATCGGCATCAAGGCGGATATTCCGAGATTGCTTGCCGCTGCCGAGGGCAATCCCGGCGATCTCGGCATGACCGGTCTGGGTGTTTCAACCATGGTCGGCGTAGCCAGCGGTTTGCTGGCGGGCTACCAGGACAAAGCCGCAACGATCAACCGGAAGGTCGGCGACAGCTCCGTCAAGGTCGATGTTTCCGACGGGCGCATAGGCATCCATGCCGAAACGCTTGGCAATATCGAAGGTGGCCTCACCGGCGCGGTGATCACCGATATCTCCTATGACCGCTGCCCTGATGCCGACGGTCGCGTACGCATATCGTTCAAGTCGCAGAGTGGGCTTGCGCGGAAGGACGGCGCCAAAGGTGGCAAACTCTCCGTCTCGGTGGAAATGACGCGCAGCTGCGACGACAATGCCGAACTTACCTCCGAAATGGAGTACGATATCAAGGTCGAGAGCGCGACAATAGACAGCGCGAGCAACCGCGAATCCGGTTTCATTGCCATGCGATCCAGGGTTTCAACCTTTGATCCATCGAGTGGTTTGAACGAGCAGGAGACCGGTAGCGCCGACGAGGCGGCGGTGCAGGCGGCGGAAAGCCAGAAGCAGATGGCCAAGGTGATGGCTGCAGGAATTCTCCAGCAGGCGAGTTCCGGTGTAATGTCGGGCCAATGTGTGACGCTCAATGCAACGTCGGTTCCGGCAGGACGAAGTGGGGTCAAGCCTTCAACTCCCTTCACAGTCAGCGCAAAGCCGCGCGGCAAGATCGACGGCAGGCCAACCGGCGGCATGGTCACGGCGGCGCTTTCCGGGAAGGGCAGGCTCGATCCCGCAGGAAGCCCGGTCGCTGCTGATGCGACATTCAACTATGTCGCACCCGACAAGAAGGACCAGAGCGGTACCGTGAGTCTTGAATCTCGATCCAGGCGCGGCGTGGGCAAGGCGACGCTCGATTTCGACACGAAACAATCGGTGGCGTTCTTCGCTCAAGGTGGTGGCGGCGATTATCGCGGTACCGGCACGATCTGCGACTTGTCGAAGCCCTTCGTCATTTCCGGCACCGGCGTCACCAACACCTTTACACCCAGCGGGCCGACCAGCGGAAGCTATAGCTATTCGGGACCGGGTGTCGGCTTTCCGGTCTGGGGTTCTGGCACCTACCACGTCGAACTGGGTGCGGACGGAAAGAGCGGCAAGCTGATCGCGACGGGTCCAGGTTCGGTCAGGACTCCTATGGGTGTAGTTACGGGTCGGGGGACTGAGAATTATGCATTGAGCCCGGCTGAGCGCTGCAAATGATCGCGCCGCGTTCACCCTCGACACCCAAACTGTGAACAGCTAACTCTACGCACATGAAGCTGATCGTCGGCAATCGCAATTATTCGAGCTGGTCGCTGCGCGGCTGGCTCGCCTGCAAGCAGTCTGGCCAGTTGTTCGAGGTGCTCACGGTGCCGCTTTATGGCGAGGACTGGGAAGCGCAGAAGCGCAACAGCGAGGATCTCGCGCCGTCATCGGGCAAGGTGCCGATCCTGTGGGATGGCGAGGCGGTGGCGTGGGACAGTCTCGCCATTGTCGAATATCTGGCCGACCGGGTGGGGCGCGACCGGTTTTGGCCCAAGCCCGACGATGCCCGCGCCATGGCGCGCTCGATGGTCGCGGAAATGCATTCGAGCTATCAGGCGCTGCGCCGCGAATGCCCGATGAACATACGCGCTCGGGTCGAAGGCTATTCCCCGAGCGAGGCCGCCGCGGCCGATGTGATCCGCATTCTGCAATTGTGGGCCGAAGCGCGGGCAAGGTTCGGCAAGGGCGGTCCTTTCCTGTTTGGCGCGTTCTGCGCGGCAGATATCTTCTATGCCCCGGTCGTCAGCCGCTTTCTCACCTATGGAATCCCCGTGCCCGGCTTTGCCGGTGCCTACATGCAAGCGGTGTGGGAGCACGAGTGGATGGGCGAGTGGATCGCGGCCGCCGAAAGCGAGGACTGGGTGATCGAGCAATACGAACAACCGGTTCGCGTCTGACTATTTCTGCCGCCCCGCGTCATAGGGCGTGCCGTCCTTGTGGCGGTAGGTTCCATCGGCGGTCCAGCACATGTCGATGTCGGAATAGTCGCCGCCGGTGTCTTCGCCTGCGCTGATGGCCACAAACACGCAGTCTGCCTCGCTCTCGTTGATCAGGTGGTGGCCGTTGGCCGAACCGGCAGGCCAGGCGCAGACATCTCCGGCGCGCAGCGTGGTGCGCCCTGCATCCTCGACCAGGACCGCCTCGCCTGAAAGCATCACCAGCAGTTCGTCCTCGCCCGCGTGCCAGTGGCGCTGCGACGACCATGCGCCGGGTTTGAGCACGACGTGGCGGGCTCCCATCGCCGTGAGCCCGCCAGTCGGGGCGAGCCTGCGATACCACCGGCCCGAAACGTCGCGGTTGAAGGGTTCGGGATAACCGGTCGAATTGACCTGCTGGATGGCGTCGAGATCGAGCTTGGGCATGCGGGGCTTCCTCCGGCTTGTCTCGTAGCAGCATAGCCCATATGCCACTGTCCGGTCATTCCGGAAACGATTGAAGCGGCTGATGAATCGATGAAAGTCCATTTTGTCCCGGATGAGCAACGCGGAGTGAATCTCGAAGTGCTCGTGCACGGCGCCGGGCCAGACGTCGTGGTGGTGCCATCGGCAATGCGCGGCGCGGCCGACTTTGCGCAATTGCAGCAGGATCTTGCCTCGGCGGGGTATCGCTCGCTCGCGATCAACCCGCGCTGCGCCGGAAACAGCACTGGTCCGTTGGATAACATCGATCTCAGAGACATCGCCAACGACATTGCCTTGGTGGTGGATACGCTATGCCAGGGGCCGGCGCATCTCGTCGGCCATGCATTGGGCAATGTCGGCGTGCGCGCGACCGCAAGTTTCCGGCCCAAGGTGGCGCGTAGCATAACCGTCATGCCGTGCGGTGGTCACAACCTCGATGCGCGGCCTGCTCCCGAGGCGGTCATCGCGGCGCTTGGGCGCTGCCATGACCTCTCCCTGTCCGAGGAAGAGCGGCTCGCGGCATTGCGCATGGCCTTTTTCGCGCCGGGCAACGATCCGTCAGTGTGGCTTGACGGATGGTGGCCGCAATCCGCTAGAATTGCCGATGCGATCTACCGCACCGATCCGGAACTGTGGTGGCGAGGCGGCGATGGTCCGATGCTGTTCCTGATGCCACGCAACGATGCGATGATCGACGTGACGACAGGACGGGAAATCGCGGCAGCCTTGGGCGAGCGATGCCGTTATGTGGAAATCGACAATTGCGGGCACGCCATCCTGCCCGAGCAGGGCGAAGAGGTCGCCCGCCAGCTGATCGCCTACTTCGCCAGTCTGGATTAGCTCGCAGGCGAGCTTGGGCATGCGGGGCTTCCTCCGGCTTGTCTCGTAGCAGCATAGCCCATATGCGTGGCAACAGTCATGACCAGCCCAGCACTATCCCTGCCTGATGTCGCCGAACTCGCCGAGGCACTGATTGCCTGCCCGTCCGTCACGCCTGCGACCGGCATGGTGTTCGACTGCCTTGCCGACATGCTCGAACCGCTCGGCTTCTCCGTGCACCGCGCGGTATCGGGCGAAGCGCCAGACGGTCCGGTTGAAAACCTGTTCGCCGTGCGACACGGACCGGCTGGCTCGCGCCACTTCGCCTTTGCCGGGCACCTCGATGTGGTGCCGCCGGGCGAGGGCTGGCAGACTGGCGCCTTCGCGCCA
>JAURNJ010000332.1 GCA_030830245.1 Novosphingobium sp.
GGCCACGCGGCGGCGCAGCTCGGCGCGGCGTTCCAGCGGATCGGTTGCAGCGAGCGGAGCATCGGTCTCGGGCACCGCTTGGGCTGAAGACGCGGGAGGCACCGGCTCAGCGCGCTTCACCAACGTCGCCCCGGCAGGTTGGGATCGCGGCACGACCTTCTCTATTACCGCCCCGATCAACGGCGCTTTCACCACCGCCTCACGAATCGGTTCGCCCAGCCAGCCGCTCGCGGCAGCAGCGACGCTGATCATGCCAGCCGCGATTATGCCCATACCCGCGGCTCCGCCCCGCCACCAGCGCGTGCGAGGAGGTCGCCGCAGCTTGGGCAACGGCGGCGCGGAGGATTGCGGCGGCAGCGCCATGGCGCGCGCCAGCACTGCGTCGGCAAAATCGCCGGGCATGGGCGGCACGGTGAATGCGTCGAGCTTGCGCGCGAGCGCGGGATCGATGGGATCAGCCATGATGGCTCTCCAGCAGCAGTTCCTTCAAGGCACGCCCGGCGCGCAGCAGCAGCGATTCGAAGGCCTTGATATTCATCTCCAGAATCTGCGCTGCCTCGGCATTGGGCAGCTCCTCGTAATAAGTCAGCACCATCGCCGCGCGTTGCCGCTCCGGCAGCGTATCGAGCGCGGCAATCACCGCCGCGCGTTCCTGATCGCCGGCGATCAGCGCATCGGCGAGCGGGGCATTGTCCGCGCGTTCAGGCGCAGCCTCGTCGCTCAGCCGGGCGCGGCTCCGCAGCCGGTCCAGGCACAGGTTGGTCGCCACCCGGATCAGCCAGGCCGAAAGACCCGGACCGTCCCCACGCCAACGCTCGGCATTCTGCCAGAGGCGCAGCAGCGCCTCCTGCGCAACGTCCTGTGCCTCTGTCGCGTCGCCAAGCATGCGCCAGGCGACACGGTAAGGCCGCTCCCCGCATCGTCCCACCAGCACCCGAAACGCCTCGCCGTCGCGCGCGGCGACGCGGCGCATCAAGGCGTCGTCGCTCTCCGCTTCCAATGCGGCGCCGGGTTGCGCGGTCAGCATCGCGAGTGTTCCGCCTCCCTAACGGACAAGGCAGAAAAACCCTTCGCGGCGCTCAGCGTCAAGCCGCAGGAACTATTTTCCAGGGAGTGGCATGTCGCGCAAGAGGCTCAGCAGTTCCTGCTCGAAGCCGCGAGACGCCTTCCAGTCGAGCGAATCTTGCAGCGACCGGTAGCTGTCCAGAACCTCATGGCCAAACAAGCTCAATCGCGCGCCCTTTTGCTTGCTGCCGCCCGCGAAGGTTTCGACCACCGGCTGATCCCAGCAGCGATTGAGCGTATCGACCAGCATCCACGCTCGGCGATAACTCATGCCCATGGCGCGCGCGCCGGCGGAGATGGAACCAGTCGCAGCGATAGCATCGAGCAGGTCTGCCTTGCCCGGCCCCATGGCTATCTCGTCGCCACAGTAGATTTGCAGCTTCACCCTGATCGATCGCGTATCAGCCATGCGCCAGACTAGGCTTACCGATCCGTCGGCAGCAAGCCCGAATCCCAGTTTGTAGAACCATATCCCCGCGCAATCGCATTGGCATTGGTCGCCGCAGACGGCTAGCCCGGCTTGATGAGGATCAATCCATTGCAAGCGATAGTCGCTATCGCTTCTCAGCGATGACAGATGGTCCGGCCCTTGCAGCCAAGCGCAGCGCGGAGCTGGTCGACGCGATCCTGGAACGCGCGAGCGATGTGCTGGGCGACATCACTTCCCATGTGATGCAGCGCTACTATGCCGCCATGCCGCAGGCGAAGGAACGTTTCGCCTTCCACAATCCCAACCGACCGTCGAAGCTGGAAGGCGAGATGATCGAGCAGGCGCTATACTGCCTGATGCGGTGGCATACCGATCGCAGCGAGATCGAGATCATTCTCGACACCACCGTCCCGCATCACATGTATGCGCTCGACATTTCGCTGGAACTGTTCACCGGCATGATGGACGCGCTGTGCGAAACGGTGGCCGAGACAATCCCGGCCTCCGCAGTGGACGAACTGCGTTGCTGGCAGGAGATGCGCCGCAAAATGACCGGTTTCATGCGCGATAACGCCTGAAACGGGCTTTGGCGTTCTGCTACCACCGCCCTTCGAGCAGGTCCTTGAGGTTATCGCACATGACCATCCGCTGCTCCTGCGGCGACAGGTCCTGTATGTCGGCATAGTAGTCCAGCGGATCCGGTAACGATTCCCTGACCGGCGGTGCGGGCAAGGACATCTTCGTCTTCGCTGCGTTGACCTTGTCGGCGAACGAACCGTCAGTAGTTCTGGGCGATGATCTCATCACCGATTTCGAGGTGGGCCGCGATCGCGTCGATGTGAGCGGACTTGGTCTTGCCTGGCGAAATGGTGATGCCGATACCGATGATGGCTTGGCGATAATCCAGAGCGGCAGCGATGTGGTTATCACCATAGTCGGCTAGGGCACGCTTACGCTTGCCAATACGGCTCTTTCCGATCTCGGGCGCGGCGATTTCATCGGCTTTGGTTAGCCCCCGGCTAACCGAAACCGTCAAACCCTATCCCTCCGGCAGCAACAAGCTCGAATCCCCGTAGCTGTAGAACCGGCAACCATGCTCGATTGCATAGGCATAGGCCGCCTGCATGGTGTCCAGCCCCATCAGCGCGCTGACCAGCATGAACAGCGTCGAGCGCGGCAGGTGGAAGTTGGTCATCAGGCCATTGACCGCGCGGAAGCGGTATCCCGGCGTGATGAAGATCGCCGTGTCGCCTTCGAACGGATGGATGATCCCCGCCTCGTCTGCCGCGCTTTCCAGCAGGCGCAGGCTGGTGGTGCCCACCGCAATCAGCCGCCCCCCGGCAGCGCGGGCTTCATTGAGACGCTGCGCCGTTTCACTCTCGATGCGGCCCCACTCCGCGTGCATGGCATGATCAGCCGTGTCACTGGCCTTGACTGGCAGGAACGTGCCCGCCCCGACATGCAGGGTCAGCGTCTCGCGCTTGATCCCCGCCTCCTTTAGCGCTGCGGTCAGCTCCGGGGTGAAATGCAGGGCCGCGGTGGGAGCGGCCACGGCGCCTTCCTTCTCGGCGAACATGGTCTGGTAATCAGCCTTATCCGCCGCGTCGGTCGGGCGCTTTGCGGCGATATAGGGCGGAAGCGGCATCCGCCCGGCTCGCTCCAGCAGCACTTCGACCGGCTCTTCTCCAGCAAAGCGCAAGCGCCAGCTGCCTTCCTCGTGCCGCGCTTCGGCGGTGACGAGGACCTCCTCGCCGAAATCGATGGTGTCGCCTTCCTTCAGGCGCTTGGCATTGCGCACGAAGGCGTCCCAGGCGCGCAGATCGACCCGCTTGTGCAGGGTTGCGCCGATCCGCGCCTGCCCACGCATTCCTTCAAGCTGCGCCGGGATGACCCGCGTGTCGTTGACCACCAGAACGTCGCCAGAGCGCAACAGTGAGGGCAGATCGCGCACGTGCCTGTCAGCCAACGCCCCGCCCTGCCCCACCACAAGCATGCGCGCGGCATCACGCGGCGAAACCGGGCGTAGCGCGATCCGCTCTGGCGGCAGGTCGAAATCGAAAAGGTCTACGTCCATCCGAGGCTCAAGCCTCAGTCGGATTTCGAATTGTTCAACTCATCCACCGAAATCGCCGCTTCGGGTGCCGGAGCAGTTCCGCTGGCAGCCATCCGGGCGCGCAGGATGCGGGTGGGATTCGCGGGTGGCTCGCCCCGCTCGATCCGGTCGACCGCATCCATGCCGGAGATCACCCGACCGAACACAGTGTACTTCCGGTCGAGCGAGAAGCGCGGATAGAAAACGATGAAGAACTGGCTGTTGGCCGTATCCGGATCGTTGGTGCGCGCGGCGGAGACAGTGCCGCGCAGGTGCGGCATCGCGTTGAACTCGGCCTTGAGGTCCGGCAACTTGGAACCGCCGGAGCCCGTCCCGGTCGGATCGCCGGTCTGCGCCATGAAACCTTCGATCACCCGATGGAACACGACGCCATTGTAAAAACCCTCATTCGTTAAGGTCTTGATCCGTTCGACATGGGCAGGCGCCCAGGCTGGCATGAGTCGGATCGCGACGTTGCCACCATTCGACAGGTCGAGGAGCAGCACGTCTTCTGGTGACTTCGTCGGGTCAGTGTCGACCAGAGTCGGCAAGGCCGGAGGCGGAGCCGCAACCGGTGCCTTGTTCGACTTTGCCGAGACGGGGGAAGCAGCAAGCAAGGTACCGGCGACAAGAGCCAGGAACGGGCGAAAGGTCATGCAATACTCACTGCTTGGGGTCGGTCGCGTCGATAGCGCCGTCGTGCTGTCGATGCAATGAACGCGCGACCGTGAAGATCACAACTCCCCGCGTCGGCCCAACAGTTCGACCCTCGCTAGAACATCCTCGCGCACCGCCGGGCTGACGAAACTGGAGATTTCCCCGCCGAACAGGGCAATTTCCTTGACCAGCTTGCTGGCGATCGGTTGCAGGCCGATTTCGGCCATGAGAAACACGGTTTCGATCTGAGCGTCGAGCTGCTGGTTCATGCCTGCCATCTGGTATTCGTATTCGAAGTCGGCAACCGCGCGCAGCCCGCGGATCAGCACGTTCGCACCCATGTGCCGGGCGAACTTGATCAACAGCGCGTTGAATCCCACGACATCGACATTGGCGAGACCCATAGCGGCGATTTCGCGCTCGACCATGTGCAGCCTCTCCTCGGGGGTGAACATGGGATCCTTGGAGGGGTTCGTCGTCACGCCGACGATCAGCCGATCGACCAGCTTGGCGCCGCGCCGGATAATGTCGGTATGGCCGCGCGTGATCGGATCGAAGGTGCCGGGGTAAATTCCCACACGCTCCCCGCTTGATTGCGCCATCAATGGTCCCTTTCGACGATGTAGCGCGCAATGGCGCGCAAAAGGTCTGCCTCGCTGCCGTGATCGGCAAGGTGCGCCACCGCCTGCTCGACCAGCATCCGCGCCTGCTCGCGCGCGCGTTCCGGCCCAAGAAGGGTAAGAAAGGTCTGCTTGCCAGCAGCCTCGTCCTTGCCCACTGCCTTGCCTGCAAGCGCAGCATCGCCCTCGTGGTCAATCAGGTCGTCGGCGATCTGGAAGGCCAGCCCGATGTCGCGCGCATAACCGCGCAGGTGTGTGCGCCCCTCTTGCGGGACGTGCCCGAGGATCGCGCCCATTTCCACCGAAGCGGCAAGCAGGGCGCCAGTCTTCAACTGTTGCAGGCGGGTGATCGTCGGAAGGTCGAACGTGCTGGTCTCGGCGACAAGGTCCATCATCTGCCCGCCAGCCATCCCGCGCAGCCCGCTCGCCTCGCCAAGCGTGCTGACCAGCTCGATCCGGACAAACGGATCCGCGCTCACTGCCGGATCGGCCAGCACCTCGAAGGCAAAGGCATGGAGCGCATCGCCAGCGAGCACTGCCGTCGCCTCGTCGAAGGCAAGATGGAGCGTGGGCTTGCCGTGGCGCAAGGCGTCGTTGTCCATGCACGGCAGGTCGTCATGGATCAGCGAATAGACGTGGATTGCCTCGACCGCGACGCCCGCCCGCACCGCGGCATCGCGATCGACACCATAGAGTCGCGCGGTTGCGGTCAGCAGCAGCGGACGCAGCCGCTTGCCCCCGCCAATCGCGGCATAGCGCATCGCCTCGACCAGCCGCGCGCGCGCATCCTCGGGAACCGGAAGAAGGGCATCGAATACCGCATCCACATCGGCGGCGATCTCGCCAAGCGCATCGGCCAGCAGCGAGCCGGACACTTCGCCAAGAGCCATGATCAGTTGCCTGCCGCGTCGAACGGGGCAGTCCCGGTCACCGTGCCATCGGCAGCCTGAACGATTTTCTCGATTCGAGCCTGCGCGGCGTCGAGCCGCGCCTGGCAATGCTTCCTGAGCTGCTCACCGCGCTCGTAGAGCGAGATCGAATCGTCGAGTGGCACATCGCCCCCTTCGAGCTTGCGCACGACTTCCTCAAGCGCGCGCAGGGCATCCTCGAAGGTCATCGCGGCAATATCGGAAGCGCTTTGGTCCATGCGCGCAGCAATGGCGGGGCATATCGACGCGGTCAAGCGCAGCGGCTACTGGCGCAGCGGTTTCGCCAAGGCTAAGGGCTGCGCATGACTACAGCGACATCCGAAATCACCCCCGAGGTCGTAGAGGCGCATGGCCTGTCCCCCGAGGAATACGAGCATGTGCTCCATGCCCTGGGCCGCGAACCCAATCTGGTCGAACTCGGCATATTCTCGGTCATGTGGTCGGAGCATTGCTCCTACAAGTCGAGCCGCCTGCACCTCAAGAAGTTGCCTACCGAAGCGCCCTGGGTGATCTGCGGGCCGGGCGAGAACGCGGGCGTCATCGACATTGGCGATGGACAGGCGGCTATCTTCAAGATGGAGAGCCACAATCACCCAAGTTACATCGAGCCCTATCAGGGCGCGGCC
>JAURNJ010000333.1 GCA_030830245.1 Novosphingobium sp.
AACCCCAAGCGGGTGATCTTTGCGGAAGCCGAGGACGAGATCGTGCTGCGCGCCGCAGTCCAGTTTCGCGAATTCGGCTATGGCGAGCCGATCCTTGTTGGACGCAGCCAGGCCGTGCTCGAAAAGATGGAGGAACTCGGCGTCTCCGATCCGCAGAGCTTCAGGATCGAGAACTCTGCCGTTTCCGAACATGTCGAGCC
Source organism: Novosphingobium sp. (assembly GCA_030830245.1). GTDB lineage: Bacteria > Pseudomonadota > Alphaproteobacteria > Sphingomonadales > Sphingomonadaceae > Novosphingobium. The sequence continues at coordinate 201 of JAURNJ010000333.1, forward strand.
AATGGTCGAATTGCTTTACCAGCGCCTGCAACGGCGTGGCTATCTCGAGCGCGACGTGCTGCGCATGGTCCGTAACGACCGCAACGTATTCGCATCGGGATTGCTCAAGCTGGGCGAGGGCGATGCCATGATTACCGGACTAACGCGCCCGTTTTCCCAGTCGATGATCGAGATCCGCCGTGTGCTGGATCCGGCACACGGGCACCTGCCTTTCGGCATTCACGTTCTGGTTGGCAAGAACACGACCACGTTCCTTGCCGACACCACGATCAACGAGCGGCCGAGCGCGGAGGATCTGGCGACCATCGCGATTGAGACCGCCGCCGTTGCCCGGCGACTGGGCCACGAACCGCGCGTTGCGTTCCTTTCATTCTCGACATTTGGCAATCCCGAAGGTCGCTGGCTCGAACCGATCCGCGAAGCGGTGCATATTCTCGATCAGGGCAATCCGGGTTTCGAATACGAGGGCGACCTCGCCCCCGATGCCGCATTGAACCCAACCATCATGAAGAACTACCCCTTCAGCCGTCTGACTGGCCCGGCGAACGTGCTGATCATGCCGGGGCTACAATCGGCCAACATCTCGGCCAAGCTGCTGCGTGAGCTGGCTGGTCAGGCGACGATCGGACCGATGCTGATCGGCATGGAAAAGCCGGTGCAGATCGCGCCTATGACGGCAATCGCGCCCGATGTGCTGACGCTGGCGGTTCTGGCAGCGGCCGGGATTGCGGGCTGATACCAAAGCACGATGAGCTTGACCCATTTTGCTTTGGATAAGCCCGTGCGGCGCTTGAGCATTTCAAGGCGAGGATGCGTCAGCATCTTCGAGCCTTGGCATGAGGCAAGAACAGTCAGGTGAGGGCAGTCCACAGCCCGTAGGCGCTGGTGATCGTTAGCACCACGCCGACCAGGATCATCAGCATGCGCGGCGGAAAATGGCGCGCCGCCCATGCGCCAAGCGGTGCGGCCAGGACGCCGCCGATCAGCAGGCCGAGCGTTGCCCCGGCAAGATCGCTGACTCCGAGGTGGAAGATGAAGGCGGCGGAGATCGCCACGGTCAGGAAAAACTCGACCGTGTTGACCGTGCCAACCACCATGCGCGGCTCTGCTCCCTGCATCAGCAGGTTCGAGGTTACCACAGGCCCCCAGCCGCCGCCGCCCGTGGCATCGAGCAAGCCGCCGATGAAGCCAAGCGGGCGGACGTGGCGGACCGTGCGCTCGATCGGGCGGTAGCCGATCCCGCGCCATAGCAGGTAAAGGCCCATGAAGGTCAGGAACGTCAGCACGAATGGCTTGGCCACCGCGCCATCGACCGAACTCAAAGCATAGGCGCCGATCACCCCGCCAACGATGGCGGCCGGCGTGAGCTTCCAAAACAGTGGCCAGTCGATATTCTTGTGGGCGATATGGCTGACGCCGGAGATGGCTCCGGTAAAAGCCTTGACGACATGGACCTGAGCCGATGCCTGCGCCGGAGCGACGCCCACCACGCCGACCAGCAGGGTGTTGCAGATGACCCCGAAGGCCATTCCCAACGCTCCGTCGACGAGCTGCGCGGCAAAGCCGATGGCGATGAACGGCCAGATCGCGTAAAGGTCGATGCCAAGGGCAAGGTCGCCCATTGCGATCTGTCTCCTGTGATTCTGCGTAGGTCTTATCGCAGGCGCAGCATGGCTCGAAGCAATTATTGCTTGCTCCGGCAATTCAAATGCTTGTGGCTCATCTTGTGGCCCTACTTTCTTCGATAGCGGAAATACCACACCTCGTGGCCCTGCCGCCGCGCCTTTGCTTCATAGCGAGTTTCGGGCCAGCCACCCGGTCGCCTGAGAAAATCGGCCGGTGTGTCGCACAGCCATTCGAATTCGTCGGTAAATCGCTGCATCACCATCAGCGCATGGCGCAGATAGACCGGATGATCGGTGCCGAAGCGAAATTCGCCTCCCGGCTTGAGCTTGCTGGCGATCATCGCCACCGGACCGTCGTTCATCATCCGTCGCTTGGCATGACGGGCCTTTGGCCAGGGATCGGGGTGGAGGAGATAGACGAAGGACAGGGCTTCATCGGGCACGCGCGCTAGCACTTCGAGAGCATCGCCATGATGCAGCCGCACGTTGCTGAGGTGCCGGTCTCTGATATGGACGAGGGCTTGGGCGACGCCATTCAGGAAAGGTTCTGCGCCGATGAACCCGTGATCGGGGAGCATGTCGGCGCGCTCTGTCATGTGCTCGCCGCCGCCGAATCCGATCTCGAAGTGAAGCTGCTTGTCGAAACCGAACAAGCGCTCGGCAGTGACCGGGCCTTCGCCCGGCACGGCGATCTGCGGCAGCAGGCGCTCGACCAGTTCCTGCTGCCCCTTGCGCAGGGGCTTGCCCATCGACCGGCCATAAAGGCGGTTGAGCGTCAGGGGGTCTCCGGGCTTGTTCGCAGTCATGGCCCGGGCCGTTGGCAGCGGGGAACGCAACGGTCAATCCGCTGCGTTCCCTGTTGCGGCAATCAATAGGCGCAGACTTCCTTAACGCGCGCGGCGATGGACGCCGCGTTCGGCATCTGCGCCGCCTCGATCTTGGCGTTGAAGCTGATCGGGATATAGTCAGCGCCGAAGCGGCAGGCCGGCGCCTTCAACTTGCCGAACAGTTCTTCGTTGATCGTTGCGGCAATTTCCGATCCCAGCCCGCAGAATTCGGTCGCGGCGTGGACGACCAGCGCGCGGCCGGTCTTTTTCACCGAATCGAGCACGCGATGGTAGTCGAGCGGCATCAGCGAGCGCAGGTCGATGACTTCGGCGTTGATGCCCTGTTCGGCGAGCGTGTTCGCGGCGGCCATGCACTGGTGCAGGGTCCAGCCATAGGTGATGATCGAAATATCGGTGCCCTCGCGCACCGTCTTGGCGACGCCGAACGGGATGCGGTAGTCACCAACAGGCACCTCGTTCTTCGGTGCGCCGAAGATCAACGCCATCGATTCCATCACCACGCACGGGTCGTCGTCCCAGATCGCGGTCGAAAGCAGCCCCTTGGCGTCGAGCGCGCTCGACGGATAGGCTACCTTCAGCCCGGGCGTGTGCAGCAGCCATGATTCAAGCGACTGGCTGTGCTGCGCGCCGAAACCGCCAATTCCGCCCGAGGTCAGCACCCGGATCGTCATCGGCACATGGGTCGCGCTACCCGACATGTAACGTTGCTTGGCCGCGTGGTTGGAGATCTGGTCCATGCACACCGCGGTGAAATCGCTGAACATGATTTCGCAAATGGGCCGCATGCCGACCAGCGCCGAGCCGATGCCCGCGCCGATGATCGCCTGTTCGGCGATCGGGGTCGGGCGCACGCGATCAGCGCCCCATTTGGTCTGGAGACCGGCGGAAGTCTTGAACACGCCGCCGGGAGGGTCGCCGATGTCCTCGCCCATCATGATCACGCCGGGATCGGCTTCGAGCGCATTATCCTGTGCGGAGATGATCGCTTCGAACATGCCCATTTCTCGGGTCTCGCCGGATATCGGCGCCTCGGCCTCGCGCACCGGATAGACGCCGCGACGCGGCACCACGGTGTTGTCGGCATAGACGTCCTCGAACATCACCGCTTGGGTGGTTTCCTCGGCAGCGAGCGCGAATTCGACGGCTTCCCTCACTTCGGCGGCGGCAGCGGAATCGATCCCGGCCAGTTCCTCTTCGGTGCAGATGCCTGCCTCGATAAGCAGGGCGCGGGTCTTTGGCACAGGCCAGTTGGCCTTGCCCGCCGCAAGTTCTTCCGCGGTCAACAGTTCGTTGTCCTGGAAGCCCGCATGCGTTCCCAGCCGCAAGGTTACAGCCTCGACGAAGACCGGGCCATTACCCGAGCGGCACATCTCGACCGCCTCGGTCATGCCCTTGTGGAAGGCGACCGGATCGTTGCCGTCAAGCTTCATGCCCTTGAACCCGTAACCCGCCGCGCGGCCCGCGAAATCGGGGCTGGCGGTGTAATCGGGGATCTTGGTGTATTCGCCGATCTGGTTGTTCTGGCACAGGAAGATGACCGGCAGTTTCCACACGCCCGCAAGGTTCATCGCTTCGTGCACTGCGCCGATCGAGGTCGCGCCGTCGCCGAAGTTGACCACGGTGACGCGCTTCTCGCCGCGCAGCTTGGCCGCGAGCGCTAGGCCGTTGGCAATCGGAGCGCCAGCGCCGACGATTGCGGTGGTGAGCATCGAGCCGCTTGAAGGATCGGAAATGTGGGGCGAGCCGCCCTTGCCCTTGTTGACGCCCGCGGACCGGCCCAGCGTTTCGGCGAACAGGCCTTTGAGGTCCACGCCCTTGGCGACCTGGTCATGGATGCCGCGATAGATGGTGACCATGTAGTCGTCGTTGTCGGTCATCGTCGAAATCGTGGCCGGGATGCATTCCTGACCGGTCATCGGCCAATAGCTGAAGAACATCTTGCCCTGCTGCTGGCCCGCCTTGATCGCCTTGTCCACCTCGTGGATGCGCGACATCTGGACGTAGATCTGCTTGAGCGTGTCGGGATCGATCCCGAGGTTCGATTTGGCCAGTGTATCGGACATGTTCCTGCTCTCCCGTTGCGCCGGCCAAAGAATCGGACCGGGCTGCAAAATGCTCCGTGCGTGAGGCATTGGGCATATGAGCGGGACGCGCGGCAGGCAAGATGGGGAATCAAACATCGGCGCGGCGGTGAGCCAAAAAAACAACCCGCCCCCTTTCGGGAGCGGGTCGCCTTTCGTTGCCCCCCGCAACGGTTGGACCGGGTAGTCCTAGATATTCAAAGTCAGGCCGCTTCGGCCTTGTCGTCCGGATCGCGCAGCACATAGCCGCGGCCCCAGACCGTTTCGATATAGTTGGAGCCGTCGCAAGCGTGGCTCAGCTTCTTACGCAGCTTGCAGATGAACACGTCGATGATCTTGAGTTCGGGTTCGTCCATGCCACCGTAGAGGTGGTTGAGGAACATTTCCTTGGTCAGCGTTGTGCCCTTGCGCAGCGAGAGCAGCTCGAGCATCGCATATTCCTTGCCCGTAAGATGGACGCGGGCGCTGTCTACCTCGACCGTCTTGGCATCGAGATTGACGGTCAGCTTGCCGGTCTTGATCACGGACTGTGAATGGCCCTTGGAACGGCGGACGACCGCATGGATGCGGGCGACAAGTTCCTCGCGGTGGAACGGCTTGGTGACGTAATCGTCGGCGCCGAAGCCGAAGCTGCGGACCTTCGAATCCATTTCCGAAATGCCCGAAAGGATCAGCACCGGGGTCTGCACCTTGGCGACGCGCAGCTTCTTGAGCACGTCGTAGCCGTGCATGTCCGGCAGGTTCAGGTCGAGCAGGATGATGTCGTAATCATAGAGCTTGCCCAGATCGAGGCCTTCCTCGCCAAGGTCCGTCGAATAGACGTTGAATCCTTCCGACGTAAGCATGAGCTCGATGGCCCGTGCCGTTGTCGGCTCGTCTTCGATCAGCAGAACGCGCATGGGATGCCCCCTGTTATCTTGCCCCGTTCGACCCGCCATAACCGTTCCTCAACGGTCATTGCCGGCCATTAACCATACGACCTATGAACGCGAAAGGTTAACGTCAGGTAAAGGGGCTTGAGTCCGTGAGTCGCGAATGTCCAGCTTTAATTTGCCGATGGCTCGCCGCCGGTCTTTCGTCCGCTCCCGAACAGCGCCCTGATAAAACGCCTTGCGAGCAGTAGGAGCGCGACGACCAGCGCCAGCAGGACGAGTGCAATGATCCCGGCCACTTCGGGATACTGGTAGGCGAGATAGAGTGCGCCGCCGGTTGCCACATCCTCGAGCGTCGAGACAGCGACGTTGCTGAACGGTTCGGGGCTGGCGTTGACCACGGCCCGGGTTCCCGCCTTGCTCCCATGGGAAAGCAGCGTCGCGCCGCCGCCCAGAATGAAGGCAATGACCTGCGTGGTGGGATCGCCCGGATCGACGATGGCGAGAGTCAACAAGGCACCGCCGACCGGGCGGATGAAGGTGTGCACCGCATCCCAGGCGGAATCGATCCAGGCCACTTTGTCGGCGAAAAATTCGGCGAGCGTTGCCACTCCGGCCACGCCAATCACCCACGGATTGGCGAGGATCTGCAGGCTTTGCAGGTGATCGGGCAGGGGCAGCACGCCGAAATTCATCGCGATCCCCGTGGCCAGGATGCACAAGTACAGCCGCCAGCCAGCGAGCAGGCTGAGCGAGCCGGCTAGCCCCAGGATTTCCAGCGTACCCATGTGCTCGGTCATGCACTCACTCCCGCGCGGAACGCACAGATGCGCCTTGCGCGGGAGGTTCGCAAGCCCCGGCAGTTGCGATCAGAAGATCTCGAACAGTCCTGCCGCGCCCATGCCGCCGCCCACACACATGGTGACGACCGCGTATTTCACGCCGCGCCGCTTGCCCTCGAACAGGACATGCATTGCCGCGCGCGCTCCGGTCATGCCATAGGGATGGCCGATCGAGATGGCGCCGCCATCGACATTGAGCAGCTCGTTGGGGATGCCAAGCCGGTCGCGGCAATAGACCACCTGCACGGCGAAAGCCTCGTTCAGTTCCCACAGGCCGATGTCGTCCATCTTCAGGCCGTTGCGCTCCAGCAGGCGGGGAACGGCGAAGACCGGGCCGATGCCCATTTCGTCCGGGTCGGTACCGGCGACCGCCACGTTGACCAGCCGGCCCAGCGGCTCAAGCCCACGCTGCGAGGCGGTCTTTGCCTCCATCAGCACCAGCGCGGCCGACCCGTCCGAAAGCTGGCTGGCGTTGCCTGCCGTCACGATGCCGCCTGCGAGCACAGGCTTGAGGCCTGCAAGGCTTTCCAGCGTGGTGCCCGGACGGTTGCCCTCGTCCTTGGTCAGCGTGATCTCCTTCATGGAAATCGCGCCTGTCTCCTTGTCGGCAACGCCCATATTGCGCGTCACGGCGAAGATTTCCCGGTCGAAGCGCCCCGCTTCCTGCGCGGCGGCGGTGCGCGCCTGCGATTGCACGGCATATTCGTCGCAGGTCTCGCGGCTGATGCCATAGCGCTGACCGACCACTTCAGCGGTTTGCAGCATCGGCATGTAGGCGTCCGGACGCACCGCGATCAGCTCTTCGTCGGGATCGCCGAAATTCTGCGGCACCTGAACCGTCGAGATGGATTCCTGGCCGCCGCCTATCGCAATGTCCTGCCCGTCGAGCACGATCTGCTTAGCCGCCGTCGCCACTGCCACCAGGCCCGAGGCGCATTGGCGATTGATGCTCATGGCCGAAACCGAGGTGGGCAAGCCTGCGCGCATGACGGCATTGCGGCCGATGCTGAAGTTCTGCGAACCCTGGCCAAGCGCCGCGCCCCAGACAACGTCTTCCACCTCGCCGCCTTCAAGGCCCGCGCGCTTCACTGCTTCGGCGATGGAGAGTGCGCCCAGCGTCGGCCCCTTGGTGGCATTGAACGCGCCCCGGTAGGCCCGGCCGATGGGGGTGCGGGCGGCGGCAACGATAACGGCATCACGCATGGTCTTGTCCTGTCTCTTCTGGTTGGGCGACTGCCTCGGGTTCGATTTCGACGAACGTCAGCCATTCTGCAACGAGAGCGGGTTTGTCTTCGCCCTCGATCTCGACACTCACCTCGCTGGTAAGCTGGTAACGGTTGGGTGCTTTTTCCACCAGTTCGAGCAGGGTGAAATGCCCGCGCACCCGCTTGCCGCACTTCACCGGGGCGAGAAAGCGCACCTTGTTGAGCCCGTAATTGAGGCCATAGCTGCGCCGGTCGATCTTGGGATACCCGGTCTTGTAGAACGGGGCGAGCAACGAAAGCGTCAGGAAACCGTGAGCGATTGTTCCACCGAAGCCAAGATCGCGCGCGGCTTCGGGATCGATATGGATCGGTTCATGGTCGAGGGTGGTGTCGGCGAAGGCGTCGATCCTGTCCTGCCCGACCTCGACCCATTCGGAGGTGCCGATTCGGCTCCCCACATTTGCCTTGAGTTCCTTGATATCCACGACTTGTCCAGCGTCCTTTTGCCTGACACCCTTGGCGCATCAGGCGCGCCTTTGGCAAGTCACTCCGCTGCCGCAAGCCTTGGCGAGCGCGCCCAGGAAGGCCGCCGGGCATTGAGCCAGGCCTGCGCGGGCTTCTCCACGCCGTGGTAAAGCAGGACGGATGCCAGCGCGACCAGCGCGAGATAACCGGCCAGCTCGCCCCAGCCGATCTGCAGGTCGTCGCTGACAAATGCCATCTTGAACACGATCCACAGCAGGAAGTGGCCAAGATAGGTCGAGTAGCTGATTTCGCCGAGATAGACTGCGGCGCGCGTTGAAAGCAGGCGCGATACCCGGCCCCGATCAAGCGCAAGCGCAAGGATGCCACTGAGGAATGCGGCGGGCATGAACACTGTTTCGGGCTGCGCGAAAACCAACCCGCCAGTCACGATGGTCAGGCAGGCGAGCAAGGCTCGTCCGGCCGCGCCGGGCACGTCTTGCCACTTGCGCCACATCAGGCAGGCGACAATGCCCAGAATAAATTCGCCGAGACAGCGCCAGACGCCGATCTGCGGGATGTAAAGGCCAAGGGACATGGTTCCCGCCGCAGCGAACAGCACGGCAATCAAGGCGCAAACGGCCAGGGCAATCGCCAGCAGCACGCCTGCGCCGAGCCTGTCCCACCGAAGTGTCAGGGCAATGAGCGGAAAGACGAGATAGGCGGCAAATTCCGTGCTGATCGACCAGGCCGGGTCGTTCCACGAAAGGTGGTCGGTAAGTCCCCAGTTCTGGATGAGCAGCAGATGCAGCGGCAGTTCTGCAAAAGGCATTCGCTCGCTTGGCTTGCCGATCAAGACAAGCAGCAGCGCCAGCGCCGTAAACAGGGCCAGGATGAAGGCGTGCAGCGGCCACACACGGGCGAACCGCCGCCACAGGAACGACCAGGCCTGCGCCTTGCCGCCATCGCTTAGCCGCTCGCCATAATTGAACCAGAGGACAAAGCCCGACAGGACGAAGAACAGATCGACGGCGAGATAACCCTTGGCAAAAAGGTCGATCGTACTTTGCGGCACGATCTCGTGCAGCGAGCCACGAACGTGGTAGAACACGACCAGCCAGGCCGCGATGCCGCGAATTCCGGTTAGCGCATCGAGGCGCGGGCCGCCCTGCACGTCGCTCATGCTTGCCTCGCGAGGCCGATCGGCTGCATGGGCGATTTGCGAACAGCATGGCGCGCGGGTTCCGGCGGCGCGGCGCGGCGCTTGACTGCCAGCACGAGGCCGATCTCGATCCCGACCAGCATGAAGATGAAGGGCTGGTAGGCAATGCCGACAAACAGCGAACCGACGAGATAGACGACATGCCCGATCTGCAGTGCATTGGCGAGCGAGGCATTGGCGCCGTCGACAGGATCGCTGCTCTTGCGCAGGCGCCAGCGAATCAGCTCGAGCTGGACGAGGCCGATAATCTGGATTGCGAGCCACAGGGCCAGGCCAAGCCAGCCCTGTTCGCCCAGCACCTCGAAATAGGCAGAGTGGTAGGCGCGCGCCTTGTCCACCACTTCGACATATTCGATCGTCACGGTGTCGCCGGTCTGAACTGCCTGCCGCGTCTTGTAGCGCAGCTCATTGCCCAGATAGGCTTCGAAGCCGCCACCCATCGGATTTTGCTTCACGTATTCAATGGTGTCCCACCAGACGGCTACCCTGGTCGAGGCGGAGGTATCTGCCTGGTGAGTTTCGATTGTGCCCATGCGTTCGAGGTAGCTTTGCGGCAGGAAGGGGATCGCCATCAGGCCAAGCACACCCATCAACCCCATGAGCAGGAACCGGCGTTTCGCATCGCGCAGGGCAAGCACGGCGAGCACGCCGATGCAAAGCAGGCCGGTGCGGGTTGTCGGGCGCGTGCCGCACCACGAGGTCGAGCGTTATTATGCCCTCGCCGAAGTGATGGCCTATCCACGCAAGCAAAGCCGCCTGACCGATCTGGTGACACCGCTCAAGCCGCTGGAAGCCATGGCGCAGGGCAAGATCGTCGCCGCGTCAAGCGTCGGCGGGCAGCGCGAGCTGATTCGCGACGGCGAAACCGGAGTGCTGTTCGCACCCGACGATCCCCAGGCCTGCGCCCGCTCGCTGGCGGAACTGATCGGCCGCAGGCGCGATTGGCCCGCAATGATCGAAGCAGGTCGAAAGCATGTCGAAAAGCACCATGACTGGGCAACTAATGTTCAGCGTTATCAAGTCGTTTACCAAAACTTGTTAGCCCAACAGGCTCGAAAGGTCCGTGGATCGCTTGCACCCGCCTGAGGTGCTTGCCCAAAGACCGGAAACGACGGGGAACAGAGTTTTGGCCAAGGTCAAGCCCAGCAAGTCGAGTGGGAAAGCGCCGATCACGCGGCATCCCTTGTTTCCAGCCACAGTCGCACTGTGGTTCGGGGCGCTGTTCGGTATCGGCAGCCTTGCGATCCGGCCCAGCCTGATCGAGGGCCTCGTAACCTCGCTGGCCATCGATGCCATCATTCCTGCGGCAGCGCCGCCTCTTGGCGCGACCACGCGCATCCTGCTTGCGCTCACGCTCGCCGCGATCGGCGGC
>JAURNJ010000334.1 GCA_030830245.1 Novosphingobium sp.
CGCCTCAACCGGTTCGTCGGCGCAATGAAGCGACCGCAGCGTATCCCACTCCTCTGCGTGGCGAGCGAAATATCCTTGAGCGCTTTCCTCCCGGCTGGCGCGGATCGCGGCGAGATGCCGGCGGTCCTCGGCGCAACGGGCGGCAAAGGCGGCGTCGTCGCGTTCGGCTACCGCAAGCAAGCGCGCAGCAGCAGCCCCGAGCGGCGGGGCACGGTCTTCGGCGATTCCGGCTCTCAGAAACACCCAGCTGCCTTCCTTGTGCCGCTCGGCCAGTCCGGCGTCGCACAGGATTCGGACGTGCCTCGAAACGCGCGGCTGGCTCTGCCCCAGCACCTGCGCAAGCTCGCCCACGGCCAGCTCCATATGGGCGAGCAGCCGCAAAATCCGCATGCGCGTCAGGTCGGTAAGCGCCCGCAAGAGTGGATCGATCCGCATCGCAACTGGATATAAAGATATCTTTATATCATCGCAAGCCCTAGGATTCCCGGGCTTTTCACCGGCCAAGATTTGGGGTTTGCGTTCAGCATGACCCTCGTCTAAAGGGGGCTCGCGGGCTTGCTCGCTATGGATTGGCGCTAGCGCCACAGTTTTCCAAGGGGATTCGCATGAAGAAGATCGTTTACGCCGCTTTTGCGTCGACTGCCGCTCTGGCTCTCGCTGCTTGCAGCGGTTCCGAACCTGCCGCCGATGACGCCGCAGCGGAAAGTTCCGAAGCCATGGCTGAAGAAGCCGTCGCTGACGAAGGCGCGGCAATGGCCGAAGAAGGCGCTGCCGAAGAAGGCGCCGCCGAAGAAGGTGCGGCTGAAGAAGCTGCCGCCGAAGAGGCTCCTGCTGCCGAATAAGGCGGCGAACAGCCAACCATTCTGGAAAGGGGACCGCGACCGGTGCAAGCCGGTCGCCGGTCCCCTTTCTACTTCTTCCGGAATTTCTCGCAGCCCTCCCGTGAGGAGGGTTTTTCATTTGCGGCAACAGCCTGCAGACGGCATCAGGCAGCCATGGCCCAAATGATGCAAATCCGCAGAGCTTTCAGGAGCGTGTGACCTCGTGAATTCCGTCACCACCCGCTTTGCGCCGTCTCCGACCGGCCATCTCCACGTCGGCAACATCCGCACCGCGTTGCATAACTGGCTGCTCGCCAAACAGGCGGGCGGGCGGTTCCTGTTGCGCATCGACGACACCGATAGCGAACGCAGCCGCGAGCATTTCGTCGATGCGATCCGAGAGGACCTCGACTGGTTGGGCCTCTCCCCCGATGGCGAGGAGCGCCAGTCGGCCCGTTTCGACGATTACGAGCGCGAATTCGAACGCCTTGCCGCCGAAGGCCGCATCTACCCCTGCTACGAAACACCTCAGGAGCTCGAGCTGCGGCGAAAGGTCCTGCTGGGCCGAGGCCTGCCGCCGATCTATGACCGGGCAGCGCTGGAGCTTTCCGAAGCACGGCGCGCCGAACTGGAAGCATCGGGGACCAGGCCGCACTGGCGCTTCAAGCTGGACCATGCTTCGCCAATCACCTGGCAGGACGGAATTCGCGGCAAGCAGTATTTCGATCCGGCCCAGCTTTCAGACCCGGTAGTCCGCCGCGCCGACGGGTCCTGGCTCTACATGCTGCCGAGCGTCATCGACGACATCGCGATGGACATCACCGACGTGCTGCGCGGCGAAGACCACGTCTCGAACACCGCAACGCAGATCCAGATGTTCGAGGCACTGGGCGCGCCACCGCCGCGCTTCGCCCACGAGGCACTGCTGACCGGGGCGCAGGGCAAGCTCTCCAAGCGCATCGGCTCGCTGAGCGTCTCACAATTCCGCGCGGACGGTATCGAACCGGAAGCCGTCGTGGCGCTGCTAGCGCGGATCGGGACGTCCGATCCGGTCGACCCGTCATTGGGTTTGGACGAGCTGGCGACATCATTCGACCTTACCCGTTTCGGCCGTGCTCCCGCCCGTTTCGACGAGGCGGAGCTGGACCGGGTCAACACCGCAATCGTTCACGGGCTTGGCTATGATGCGGTGGGACAACGCCTGCCGGACGGTATGGGTGAGGCGGGTTGGGAAGCGATCCGGCCGAACATAGAGCGGGTCGAGCAGGCCGGGGATTGGTGGAAGGTCGTGAAGGGTCCGGTGCCACTGCCACCAGCCGACGACGAAACGCGCGCCTATCTTGCCGAAGCCGCCGTGACGCTTAACGAGCAGGACGGGGGCGACGATCCATGGCATGCGCTGACCGGCGCGCTCAAGGCCGCGACGGGCCGCAAGGGCAAAGCCCTGTTCCTGCCGCTGCGCCAGGCGTTGACGGGGCGCGATCATGGGCCCGACATGGCGCTGATGCTGAAGCTGATTGGGCGCGATGAAGCGATCACGAGGCTGTGGAGCGCATCGGGCCGGGAATAGTTGCAAGGCCGAACCGGAGAGAGCGCCATGACCTATCTCGATCACCTGCCTGAGCGTGTCGGAAACCTCATCCGGTCGCGCTTCGTCTGCGAGTGGGCGACAATCAGCAAGGCCGGGGTGCCGATCAATTCGCCACTGGTCCCCTTCGTCAGCGAGGACTTGGAGACCATCGATTGTGCCACAGGCCTCGCCTACCCGGTAAAGGCGGAACGCGCGCGCAGGAATCCCCATGTTGGCATGTTGTTCGAAGGCGGTGCCGAAGATCCGGTCGTCTCGGTCGGCGGCTTTGCCGCTGTCCGGGATTCGGACTTGCAGGCCAATCTCGAACGTTATCTCTGCGAGGAAATCCTCACCACCATGCTCGATCCGGCGACGACCGACTATGCTTCGGTGACGCGGCACGCGCTCTCGTATTTCACGCGCATCGTCGTCTGCGTGAAACCCGCCGTGGTACGCTGGTGGGACAGCCCGGCCGCGATGGACGAGCCGCCCACCGAATGGCGCGCGCCGGCCGGGACCGTATTTCCGCAATCCGACCCCGCTCCTCCCGGCAAGATGGCCAGGGCACCGTGGCAGGAAGCGCCGCCATGGCGTGAGATCGCTGCCAGCGCCATCAGCCGCAATGCCCCGGGTCATCTCACGCTCACAGACGCAGACGGCTTTCCGCTGCCGACCCGCGCTCGCTCGGTGGCGCTCACCGAGAACGGCTTCGATCTCCGGCTGCCGGAATGGCTGCCATGGAGTGGCGGCAAGGCGACGCTGTCATTCGAAGGCGCGGAGATACTGGTCGGCAATGTATCCCTGTGCGGATCACACGCGAAAATGACGGTCGATCGCGCCCTGCCGCTACTGCCGCTGATGGCCAATCCCGCCGAAATCCTGCACCCGAAGCCGGAAACCAGGCAGGCGCTGATGGACAGGATTGCGCACGAACTCGAACGGCGCGGGGCGCAATTGCCGGTCATGCCCGAAAGCCCGCCGGAACCGACCGCCGGCGCGCAGTTTCGCGCCGATGCCGCATTCGGCTACGAAGGACTCTCCGGCATCAGGGAAGAGTGACTCGCAATCCGCCAGCTCAGGCCGGTTCGATTTCGATCGTCTCTTCGTTCGCGGCTGTCAGGAGGCGCTTTTCGAGATCCTTCAGCCGGTCTTCCGACTGCACTTTCTCACCCAGCAGATCGGTCACGTAGAACGTGTCGACTGCGCGCTCGCCATAGGTGGCGATGTGGGCCGAATGCAGGGTCAGCTTCGCTTCGAACAGCGCACGTGCCAGCCGGTTGAGCAAGGCGGGCCGGTCCCTGGCATTGACTTCGACGACCGTGAAGCGGTTCGAG
>JAURNJ010000335.1 GCA_030830245.1 Novosphingobium sp.
CCAACGCCCGGTGTCGCGGCGATGGCGTCGAGATTGTCCATCGCCTCTGCCGTCTCGATCATCACGAAACACAGCGGTTCGATCGTTTCACCGTCTGCCGTGTAGTAGCTTCGCACCCTGCCGAACGAGCGGTTGCCATGAGGCGGATAGCGGCAGCTCTGTGCGGCAATCGCGGCCTGTTCCGGGGTCGAGACCATGGGCACGATCACGCCGCCCGCACCAAGATCGAGCGTACGCATGATGTGATCGGCAGTGCACCATGGGACGCGCACCAAGGTCTGCGTGCCGCCCAGTTCGACCGCGCGCAGCGTATCGATCATGTTGTGCCAGTCGATGCCACCGTGCTGGCCGTCGAGCGCCACGAAATCGAGCCCGGCGCGGCCCATCAGCTCCGCCGATATGCCGTTGCCGATCGTCGCCCATGCCCCGACGGCAGGCTTGCCTGCGGCGTGCACTGCTCTCACCTTGTCCAATTCAGCCTCTCCCGATTCCAGCTTGAGTTTGCATTTCACCGTGACCGAGTCAAAGGTTAGTGCCAGAGCAAGGGAGTGAGAGATGGCGGACCAGTTCGGGGATACCCTTGCGGGCATTGTCAGAGAGAAACACGTTCAGCGCGGCGACGCCATCGACGAACGCTATCGCAAGGACCTGACCGGCAAGTATTCGACCGCGCCGGGCTGGGCCGTGCGACCGGGCTCGACCGCCGAGGTTTCCGCGATCATGCGCGCGGCGAGCGAGGCGGGGGTGCCAGTCACCGCGATCGGCGGGCAGAGCGGCACATCGGGCGCGGCCGTGCCGGTCGATGGCGGTCTG
The DNA here is from genome assembly GCA_030830245.1 of Novosphingobium sp. Taxonomy (GTDB): domain Bacteria; phylum Pseudomonadota; class Alphaproteobacteria; order Sphingomonadales; family Sphingomonadaceae; genus Novosphingobium. The sequence goes on from JAURNJ010000335.1 coordinate 814, forward strand.
TCGCTTTCGCTGGAGCGAATGAACCAAATCCGCGAGATCGACCCGCTGTCAATGACCATGGACGTAGAGGCAGGGTGCATCCTCCAGATCGCGCAGGAAGCGGCCGAAGCACAAGGCGCGTTCTTGCCGCTCGATCTTGGCGCGCGCGGATCGGCCATGATCGGCGGGGTGATCGGCACCAATGCAGGCGGCAACCGGGTGGTGCGCTGGGGCATGATGCGCGACATGGTGATCGGGCTGGAAGCCGTGCTGGCCGATGGCACCGTGGTTTCCTCGCTGACCAAGATGCTCAAGGACAATGCGGGCTACCACTGGAAGCACCTGCTGATCGGCAGCGAAGGCACGCTTGGGATCGTTACCCGAGCAGTGCTTCGGCTCCGTGCGCTGCCGAGTACGCGACAGACGGCGCTGGTGGCCGCGCCGTCGTTTGAGGAGATGATCCGGGTCATGCGGCGGCTGGAAGTGTCGCTTTCGGGCCAGCTTTCCTCATTCGAGCTGATGTGGGCAGATTTCTACGAGACGCTGACCGAGGCGCAATTACCTTCCCGTCCGCGTCCGATGGAGACAGGCCATGGCATTTACGCACTGGTCGAGGCGATGGGCGGCAACGCGGAACTGGACGGGCAGATGTTCGAGGGCGCGCTTGCCTCACTAATGGAGGAGGGGCTGCTCTCGGATGCGGTCATCGCGCAGTCAGACCAGCAGCGAGAGGCGCTGTGGGCGGTTCGCGAAGACCTGTCGCCCGGTTTTACCCCGCGCCGCCCCTTCACCGCCTACGACGTGAGCATGGCGATTGCCGACATGCCGCGCTTCGTCGATGCGGCTCTCGCCAATCTGAAGGAAGCCGCGCCCGACGCCACCGCGCTGTTCTATGGCCACGCTGGAGACGGCAACCTCCATGCCAATGTCAGCAACGGCAAGATGGACGAGAGCATCAAGCGCACCTTCGACACTGCGATCTACCGCGCGGTCAGCGACCTGGGCGGCTCGATTTCGGCCGAGCATGGCATCGGCATGGACCGACTGTCCTATATCGGCATGACTCGCAGCAGCGAGGAACTGGCGCTGATGCGCACGATCAAGCGCGCAATCGATCCAAAAGGCATCCTCAATCCGGGGAAGGTTTTCGAGATGGAAGGATAGGGAAATGATCCGCCGCTTTTACATCATGCCGCTAAACCACCGTGCGACCGACGAAAAAGTCGCGCAATTCATTGAGGACTATGCCGCTTGCGACCAGTTCATCGCTGGTCTTTCAACCTCGGCGGCAGGCCTCGACTTCGGCGGCGAGACTGTCGTGTGGGAGAACGTGTTCGACAGTGAGGAGACCTATTCGGGGCTCTACATGGTCCACCCCTATCACAGCTGCACGCTCGACTCTTACCTGATGGCCGACAGCCCCGAGCTGCTTACCCACGACATCTTCACGGTGCGCTACGAGATCCCCGGCGACATTCCCCGCATCGAGAAAGGCATCCGCAGGCTGGTTCTGATGAATATCTCGGATGAGACTGAGTCGATTGCGGAAATGCACCTGTCGGAATGCCCGGATTTTGTGGCGACCACGGTGTTCAACCGCGATAACGTGAAGTGGGTGTCGCCGAAGGGCAAGGCGTGGACGCACATCCTCGAACAGGGTTTCGCCAACGAGGATGACCTTGATGCCTATCTGCAAACCGCGCATGGCATTGCCACGACGAGCAAAGACGGGTTGCGGCGGCTCGGGATCGACATTTCCAGCATCAAGATATTCACCTATCCCTTTGAACTGAAGGCGGAACAGCATCCCGCTCCGCTCCCGGAAGACGGCCCGGCATTCTTCTCGATTACCGCCCAACTCGATGTCGACGATGTCGGTGCCTATGTCGCGCTGCTCGAAAGTTCGTATGACCTGCACATGGCGGCAAACGGCTGCAAGTTGGTGCAGCGGCTGCGTACGGTCGATCAGGGCTACCGTCAGGCCGAGGTGCAATCGATCTGGGAAATGCCCTCGATCGCGCACTACAACCCGATGCGCTTCAGTACCGGGGGTGATGCGAACTGGAATCGCTACGCGCTGGAGGCGGCGACGCTGGTGAAGGGCGGCTCGCGGCGGTTCTATCGCGCAGCCTGAGTCGCGTTACTTCTTCTCGGGTTTGTTGAACTGCACCTTGCAACGCGAAATCCGCCAGCCTTCGGCGGTGCGAACCACGGTGCGATAATACCAGCCGGTGTTCGAGTACTTCGGATCGTTGCCGATGAAGGAATAGGACTGGATCGTCTCTGCGCTGTCACCGTGCAGTTCGATCCGCGTTGCGCCGGGCATGTGCAGGCCATGCGGCGCCTGGCTGAGCATGTCTGAGATGGCCTGCCGCCCTTCGAGATCGCGGCCATAAACGCTGTAGACCGCATCGGGGGTGAAAACGTCGAGCCACTCCTCGAAGGTGTTGACCTCCAGTCGCAGGCAATATTCGTCGAGGATCGCACGGATGTTCTCGATGTCCGCGAGTTGCTGCGGTGTGTAGTCAGTCATCGCCTTCTCCCGTTCAGCCCTTGCAGGCTTCCATGCTCTCGCGCGCCATGCGGGCGAGCAAAGGAAACGCCTCGGCCCGCTCTGCCGCTTGCGCGCTTGCGGCGGTGCCGCGAAGGACACGGCCCTTGATGCCGTGAAAGATAGCCGCCAGCCGGAACAGGTTGAAGGCGATATAGAATTCATAGTTCGGGATGCTGTCGCGGCCCGTCCGGGCGCAATAGGCAGCGACATAGTCGGCCTCGCTCGGAATGTTGAGCGCGGCAAGATCCGCGCCCGCAAGCCCCGGTACGATGCTGGGAGGCATCCGGTACATCATCGTCTGGTAAGCGAAATCGGCGAGCGGATGGCCGAGCGTCGAAAGCTCCCAGTCGAGCACGGCAAGCACGCGTGGCTCGGTGGGGTGGAAGATCATATTGTCGCAGCGCATGTCGCCGTGGACGACGCTGCTCTCTTCGCCAGCCGGTATGTTTTCGGGCAGCCATTCCACCAGCGCGTCCATGTCGGGATTGCGACCGGCCTGTTCGTCGGCAAGATATTGCTTGGTCCAGCGCCCGATCTGCCGGGCGAAGTAATTGCCCGGCTTGCCGTAGTCGCCAAGCCCGATCGCATGCGGATCGAAGCTGTGCAGCTGCACCATGACTGCGTTCATGGCATCGAAGTAGAGCGGGCGATCCTCGCGGCGGACATCGGGGAAGGAATTGTCCCAGAAGATCCGCCCCTCGACCATGTCCATCACATAGAACATGGTGCCGATCACGCCATCATCGGTGCACAACCCGTGGATCGTCGCAACGAGGAAGCCTGCCTTGCCGAGTGCGGACTGTACCCGCGCCTCACGGTCGACTGCATGAGCGCCGGGCAACAGTTCGCCCGGCGGTTTGCGGCGCAGAACGTAGCTCTTGCCCGGCGTCACCAGCTTGTAGGTCGGGTTCGACTGGCCGCCCTTGAACTGCTCGACGGTCAGCGGGCCGCGATAGTCGGCGACGTTCTCGCGCAGCCAGGCATCGAGAGCGCCCTGATCGAATCCGAAGCCCTCGCGAACCCCGGTGGTTCCGGTATCGGCTTCAATCCGATCGTCAGACATGTCCTGCTCAGCTCTTGGGCCAGGGGTAGAATGGTGGCATCTCGCTCGCCTTGCCCGGAAAGTTCGGTGTGCGCTTTTCGAGGAAGGCAGCGACGCCTTCCTTGCCGTCGATCTGCGAGGTGTAGAACACGCCCAACGACTCGATCTCGTGCGCGTCGCGCGGATGCGGCAGAGCCGCGTTGCGCAGCGTCATCTGGCGCATCAGCGCGATGCCGACGGGCGAGCGATCCTTGACCAGCGAGCGGGCGAGGGCGCACGCATCCTCGACCAGCGTTTCAGGCTCGTGGATCGAACGCACAAGGCCCAGTTCCAGCGCTTCCTCTGCAGTGAGAATGTCTGCGCGGTAGAAAAGTTCCAGCGCCTTTTCCAAGCCCACGATGCGCGGCAGGAACCAGGTCGAGCAGGCTTCCGGAGTGATGCCGATACGTCCGAATACGAAACCGATCCGCGCCTTGGTCGAAGCCAGGCGCATGTCCATCGCCAGCTGCATCGTCGCGCCGATGCCGACGGCAGCGCCGTTGATCGCGCCAATGATCGGCTTGAGGCAATCGTACATGGCAAGCGTCACCTGCCCGCCGGTATCGCGCACGCCGCTTTCGATTTCGGGGCGCAGCGGCCAGCTTGCCATGTCGTCCGGCGTCGGAGTCAGACTC
>JAURNJ010000336.1 GCA_030830245.1 Novosphingobium sp.
CACCACCTGGCGGCAGATGGGTATCGCGCTCTTCGCGCTGCTCAATCATCCCGACCAGCTGGCCGATCTCATCGCCGATCGTTCGCTGATGGAAGCCGCGATCCTGGAATCGGTCCGCTGGTATCCGCAGCCGATGTTCCCGAGAAAGGCGATGCGTGACTGCGAGCTGCATGGTGTCGAAATACCGGCAGGCGCGCATCTCCATCTCTGCCTGTCGGCCGCCAACCGCGATCCCTCGCGCTGGGACAGGCCGGACAGCTTCGACATCCACCGTCCGTTCAGGCGCAGCCTCGCCTTCGGTGCGGGCGCGCACAGCTGCCTTGGCCAGCATGTCGCCAGGCAGGAGCTGACCGTGGCGCTCAATGCCCTGTTCGACCGCTTCCCGAACATGCGCTGGGATCCGTCGAAGCCGCCGCCCTATCTCACCGGCAGCCTGATCCAGCGCGGGCCCGGCGAACTCAACGTGCTACTGCACTGACATGAACGACGCATCCCGCAATCGTCTCAGCCTGGAAATGCTGACGCTTACGGGCATGCCGCCGGTCGAGCATGTGCTTCTGGCGGCGGAACTGGGCTGCGCGGGCGTGTCGCTGGGGCAGGCGGGGCGTACGCTGTCCGGCTTCGGCTATGCCGATTTCAAGCCCTATCCCGACTGGTCTCTGCTGGAGGATCCGGCGCTGGTCCGCGAAACCAAAGCGGCGCTCCGGGATAGTGGCATCAAGCTTAGTCTCGGCGAGGGATTCCGCGTCTTCCCTCAGACCGATTTCGCCGATTCCGCACGGGCGCTCGACGTGATGGCCGAGCTCGGCGCCGAATTCATCAACGGCGGCAGCAACGATCCGGACATGGGCCGCACATACGACCAGCTGGCCCTGTTCGCCGGCATGACTGCCGAGCGAGGCATGATGCTGGCGCTCGAATATGCGCCCTCCAATGCATTGCAAACTCTCGATATTGCCATGGACGTGCTCGACCATGTCGGGCGCGAGCGCTGCACCCTGCTGCTCGATTCGATGCATTTCTTCCGCTCGGGGGCGGGGGTCGACGATCTCGCCGCGCTCGATCCTGCGGTTATCGGCACGGCGCAGCTGTGCGACGTGCCGCTTGTGCAACAGCGCGAGAGCTATATCGAGGAAGCCCTGTTCGAGCGGAAGGTGCCGGGCGAGGGCGAGCTTCCCTTGCGCGAATGGGTTGCAGCGCTCCCTGCCGGAGCATGGATAGGGCTCGAAGTGCCCGGCATCGAGGAGCTGATTGCCGGGCTCAGCCCGCGCGACTGGGCGGCACGCGTCGTCGCCGGGGCAAGGGCGCTGGGGGTTTGACGCGAATGCGGTTTCCTACACCTGCCATGTGGGTGTAATCCTCGCCACATGACCAGGATCGACCGGAAGACTGCCCCAACCGCCATAGGAAAGGTGACACCTCATCTCGCACAAGGTGACACTTTTCCCCAAGGTGACACTTTCCGCGTGCAAGGTGACACTCTCCGCGTGCAAGGTGACACCTTTGCCGCACAAGGTGACACATTCCACGCGCAAGGTGACACCTTTTGCGCCCAAGGTGACACATAGGCGGCACAAGGTGACACTTTTCGCCATTTATTCCTCAGGACAGTGTAAACCTGTCAACTTCGCGCGCGCGATGGTCCCGCGACGCGCTGGTGGAAGCGCCGTCCGAACCCGCCGGAAAGGAGTTACAGATGAGCGAATCACAGACCTACACACCCCCGAAAGTATGGGTCTGGGAGAAGCCCGACGGCGGTACCTGGGGCGAGCACAACCGCCCGACGGCAGGTGCGACGCATGAGCGCGATCTGCCGGTCGGCCGGCACCCGCTGCAGCTCTATTCGCTGGGCACGCCCAACGGGGTGAAAGTCACGATCTTGCTGGAGGAACTGCTGGCAGCAGGGCACGCAGGCGCGGAATATGATGCCTGGCTGGTCCGGATATTCGAGGGCGAGCAGTTCGGCAGCGGTTTCGTCGATATCAATCCCAATTCGAAGATCCCGGCCATGGTGGACCGCAGCCTCGATCCGCCGGTTCCGGTTTTCGAATCCGGGGCTATCCTCACCTATCTTGCGGAGAAATTCGGCGCATTCCTGCCAACCGATCCACTTGGTCGCGCCCGCTGCCAGTCAAGGCTGTTCTGGCAGATGGCCAGTACGCCCTATCTCGGTGGCGGCTTCGGCCATTTCTACATGTATGCGCCCATCAAGATCGAATATGCGATCAACCGCTACACCATCGAGATCAAGCGGCAGCTCGATGTGCTCGACAGGCAGCTGGCGCAAAACGAATTCATCGCCGGCGATGCCTATACCATCGCCGACATGGCGATCTGGCCGTGGTATGTGTTGCTGGCCTCAACCGATATGTACGAGAATTCGTCGAGCTACTTCCAGATCCACGAATATGCGCATCTGCAGCGCTGGGCGAAGCAGATCGCGGCGCGGCCTGCCGTGAAGCGCGGCAGCCTCGTCAACCGGGTGTTCCAGCAGGACGTTCCGCATGTGGCGGAGCGCCACGACGCCAGCGATTTCGACGGGCTGTTCTAGGTCTTGGCAAGGCTTTCGAGGTGTTTGAAATAGCCCGCCATGCGCTCGCGGATCACTACTTCGTCGAGGCCCGCATCGGCCAGCGAATACTGGAATTCGCCGAGCTTGTGCATCCGGTTCGCGGCGTTCCAGTCGAGGATCCGCTGCCGCGAAGCCGGGGTGAGGGGCATGCCGGCATGGGCGTAGACCCGCTCGAGTACATCCGGCAGCGCGCCGACGATGTCCTCGAAACGCAGGTCCAGGATCGGCAGCTCGGGATGCGCGCGGCGGTTGGCGAGGTGGGCCTCCATCGCCCGGTAGTTGCCTTCGACGATCGCCTGATTGTCTACTTCGGGATTTCCGAAAGCGATGCGAAAACAATGCAGTAGCTTGCACATCGAGGCCAGTGTCTCAAGTGGTGAACGGTTGGCGACGACGAAACGCGCTTGCGGAAAGACTTCGCGAAGTTGGAGTTCCAGCCCGTTGTAATTTGGCGATTTCAGCAGCCATGGCTTGCCCGGATCGGCCAGCCCCTGCCACTGAAGATATTGCAGCACATCGCGCAGGAATTTGAAAAAGATCGTCCTCGGCTTGTCCGCCAGCCACTGTGCGTAGCC
>JAURNJ010000337.1 GCA_030830245.1 Novosphingobium sp.
AACCGTGGTGACGCAAGCAGATGATCCAGCCGATGAAGAGGGCCTCCTGGCGTGGTGTCGCGAGCGGCTGGCGATCTACAAGGTTCCGCGCGCCATCGAGATCAGGCAGGAGCCGCTTCCCCGCACTGCCACGGGCAAGATCGACCGCGGCACGTTCGTGGCGCAGGCGAGGGCGGCAAGATGACTGGTGCGCGACCCGAACCGCAAAGGCGCAGCTTCTCCTCACAGGGGCTCGAGCTCAGCTACGTCGAATGGGGCGAGGCCGATGCCCCACTCATCATCCTGCTTCACGGATCGCGCGATCATGCCCGCAGCTGGGATTGGACGGCTGCGGCGCTGGTCGGCGATGGCTGGCGCGTGGTTGCGCCCGACCTGCGAGGCCATGGCGACAGCCAATGGTCGCCCGACAGTGCCTATGTCACTTCCTATCAGGTGCAGGACCTCGCCGAACTGGTCGATACGCTGGCAGTGCCGCGCTTCTCACTGATCGGTCATTCGTTCGGCGGCACCGTCTGCGCGCGCTTTACCGCAATGTTCCCCGAGCGGGTCGAACGGCTGGTATTGATCGAGGGTTTCGGCCCCGCGCCCGAGGTGTTCGCAATGTGGAACGCGCAGGGATCGGTGGCGAGGTCGCGGCAATGGCTCGAAGCGCGGCGCAAGGCACTGGCGCGACCGCCGCAGATCTTCGCCAGTGTGGAGGCTGCCTGCGCCCAGTTCCGTGCAGCCAATCCGGACCTTTCACCCGAGCAGGTGGCCCATCTTGGTCGCCATGCCGTGCGACGCCATGGCGACGGATGGGTTTGGAAGTCCGATCCGCAGATGAAGCACTTTCCCCCCGAAGATCACTATGCCGAAACTGAAGATGTCTGGAGGTCGATCGCCTGTCCGACGCTGGCGATAAGAGGATCGAGGGGCTTTCTCCCGAACCCCTTCACCGATGGTCGCTGCGAACTGATCGCCGATTGCCGGATGGTGACAATCGACGACGCGGGCCACTGGCCGCACCACGAACGGTTCGACGATTTCCTTGGCGAACTGATGCCCTTCCTCAATGCAAAGGCAATGACATGATCCTCGAAGGCAAGCGCATCATAGTGACCGGCGGCGTCACGGGCATCGGGCGGGCCACGACACTTGCCTGCGCATGCGAGGGTGCAAGCGTCGTGTCCCTGTCCACCGCCGCGCCAGACCGGCATAGGGTTACCCGGATCGCCGAGCAGATCGCCGATGGCGGAACCGGGCGCTACATGCATCTCCAGGTCGACATGGGCGTCCGTGCCGCGGTCGATAACGCCTTCGCCGAAGCGACGGAGTGGCTGGGCGGGCTCGACGGCCTCGTCCACAGCGCCGCGACCCAAACCATCAAACCTGCCGACCAGGTTACTGACGACGACATCATGGCCGACCTGCGGGTAAGCACGTTCGGCATGGTCTATGCCAATCAGGCGGCATTTCCGCACCTTCGCGATAAGGGCGGGTCAATCGTCAATATCACCTCCTATGTGGCCATTGGCGGAACCGAGAACCTCGCGGCGTATGGCCTCGCCAAGGGTGGGGTGAACGGCTGGTCCTTCGTGCTGGCGCGCGAATGGGGAAAGCACATGATCCGGGTGAACCTGATGGCGCCTGTCGTGGCGACAACAGGCTTTCAGGCCTGGTACGATGCGCAGACTCCGGAAAAGCAGCGTGAAAGCGACGAGGGCCGCAGGCAGACGCTGGCTCTGGGGGGGAAGATGGGCACCGCCGAGGAGGCAGCCGATATCAACGTGTTCCTGCTGAGCGACCTGTCGCGCTATCTCACCGGCCAGATCTTCTACGCCGATGGCGGCAAGGCATTCGGGCGCTGACTTCTGCGAAATGGATCGGATATCAGACCGGCTACAACAGGTTACCGCAGGCTGCCTGGTAGGTTGAAAACCGGGCGGCGATCTTGGCTGGCGTCAGTCCGTATTGCGCCGGATCGTAGCTGTGGGTGCCGTGCTTGTTTTGCAGACGCTCTTCGAGATAGCCCAGTGTCGCCGCCCAGGCTTCAGTCGTGAATGGCATTCCGCAGTGGTCGAAGATCGCCACCAGCGTGGCCTCGGGTTGCGCCATGAACCGCTTGAAGGCGACGTCGTGAAAGCGCGCTTCCAGTTCCGGACGGGCTTGACGAAAATCGACCGCGCGGCCGACAAGTTGTGCGGCATAGTCCAGGTCCGCAACCGCGTGGTTCGCTTCATCCCCCTGCCCGGACCACGCGCGGCGCAGAGGCGACCAGCCACAGCGCCGCCAGCATGACATGGGCAAGGCGACGCAACAGACCCATTGATGCTCCCGGTGACGGCATAGGCCCGGTATCCTTAGGGCCACTTGCAAGCCAAGCCAACAGGCGACCTGCTGGTTCAGTAGGAACGCCAGCCATTCACCGCAATGTTCTGGCCGGAGGCAAACTGCGATTCGTTGGGCGCGGCAAGGACAGATCTGGAGCGGCCCGCCACCATCGGCTTTTGCTTTGGCGACAATGTCTCGGTGGAAGTCGCCCGAGGCGACATTGCCATGAAGGCCGAGGTCGGCTTCCACGGCGGCGCGGTCAAGCCGGACCTGGAGCGCGGCAAGAACGATGAATACGCAAAGGAACGCTCTTGGGGGGAGATGATGGCGCTGCTCGACGAGGTGCTCTGAGGCTCCGCCCGCCAGGGAGCGCGAGGGGCGAATAGGGCAGCCTTACCCTATCCGCCCTTGCAGTCCGGTCAGAAGTTGTAGGCTGCCTCGATGCCGATCAGGCGCCGCCCGCCCGGCGAGATGAACGATCCACCGAACTCAATCGCAGGGATAACCTCGGCGACATATTTCTTGTCGAACAGGTTTTCGGCAAAGGCGAAGACTTTCCAGCGATCCGCTTGCAGGCCGATGCGTCCGTTGAACACGCCGAAGGAATCGCGCCTGTTAACGTCATACTTGGCATTGCCGACGAAGGCAGGAAGCGCCAGCGCCGACCCCGGCAGCAGCAGGCTGAACAGCGTCGCACGTTCCTGATTCTGCACGGTGTGGAACCAGGTCGGCCCGGTAATGCGATAATCGCCACGTGCCACAAGGCGAAGATCGCCAGCCACCGGCGTATCGAGCTGCGCACCCAGATTGATCGTGTAGTCCGAGGTATAGGGAGACTTGTTGCCTACTGTATAAGGCCGCGAGCTGTTCTTCTTTATTTCGCTGTCCGTCACGTTGACCGATCCGAACACCTGGAAGCCATCGACCACCCGGGCATTGAGGTTGAGTTCGACGCCTTTCACATCCACCTTGTCGATGTTGGAAACGATGCGCAGCAGGCCGAACGAACCCACGAAGAACTCGAAGAACTGCATGTCGTCGATCTTGGTGTAGTAGCCAGCCAGGTCGAAGTTGACCCGGTTGTCGAACAGCGAACCCTTGATGCCTGCCTCGAAGGCGCTCGACTTCTCCTTGCGGAACTGGTCGGTGATCGTCACCCCGGCATTGATCGGCGGAATGTTGAAGTTCGAATTGACGACCGCAGCCGAGCCCTGGTTGTTGAACCCGCCCGATTTGAAGCCGATGCCCCAGTTTGCATAGATATTGGTGCGATCATTGGGCAGGAAGCTGATGCTCAGCTTGGGCTGAAGCTGCTTGAATTTGGCCGACTTGTCGGGAATCGAGCCGGTTGCAGGCAGACCGGGGTTGATCTTGCCGCCGGTGATCGGGTCGTCGACATTGGGTACGCGGCTGGAGACGTTACGCTCCTCAACATCGTAGCGTAGCGCCAGACCGATCTTGAGGCGATCGATCGCGCTGTAGTCGATCGAGCCGAAGGCGGCATAGACATCGGTGTCGAAGCGGTCGGAAAACAGCTGCGATGTCGGGTTCTGGCTGCCCGGCGCATTGTAGAGGCTCTTGGTGACGCCATTGCCCAGGTCTGCGCCCAGACTCACCCCGACATCGCGCTTGATGTTGAGGTAATAGGCTCCAACCTGCCAGTTGAGCGGTCCATCGCCCGTGGATGCCAGCCGGATCTCGGTGCTGAAATCCTTCTGGTTGCGCACCTGATACTGGGTGCCGTCGCAGCTGGTCGGGCTATAAGGACCGAAAGTGGAGCCGTTCGCCGGAGCGAAGATGAAGGGAACCGGTATCTGCCCGATGCCCCCTGGAGGGTTGACGGCAAATCCGGTGTTGGCGGCGGTGGTGGCAAAGCACTGGTTCTGCGCCGCCGTGTTGGTGGCATTGGCCGGAACGCCAAGCGCGGGCGAGATGTAGCGGGCAAAATCAGCCGAGGTGCCATCGGCGGTAAGGTTCTGTTTCACATCTGAAAAAAGGCCCCACCAGACCAGCTTCATCGCATCGAACTCATGCTCCAGCTTAAGCGAGGCGTCGAAGCTCTTCTGGTTGTTGGTCGGACGGATGTTGCTGTAATAGTTAAACGGGTGCTCGTTCACGTCCTCGTAGAATGCTGGATTTGCCGCTGCGAAATTAGGCAGGTGGAAGGCCGCGTTGAAGTTGATCGAGGCACCCGAAAGTTCGGCATAGCGAACCTTGAAATCGAGATCGGTATTCTCGCCAAGGCGCGACACATAACGGCCATCGAAAGCGAACACTTCCTGATCGTCCACAACCTTCCGATTGATCAACTTGTTCTTGTAGAAGCCATCGGTCGTGCGGAAATAGCCAGAGAGGACCACGCCGGCAGTGTCACTAATGGGCGACGCGATATAGGCCGTGTGCTCGATCGTATTCTCGTTGGCAAAGCTGACCCGCAATTCGCCTTCCAGCTCGTCGCCAGGCTTGATCGTGGAGATCACGATCGCGCCCGCAGCCGCGTTGCGCCCGTAGAGAGCGCCTTGCGGGCCCTTGAGGATTTCGATCTGGCGCAGTGTTCCCTGGCTCTGGTTGAGCTGCGCGGTATTCGTCTTGAGGATGCCGTCGACAACCAGAGCGACAGAGCTTTCGGCATCGCGCGCGCCGTTGATGCCGCGGATGTTGACCTGGGTGTCGCCCGCTTCGGCCGTGCCGGTAACGATGGTGACGCCGGGCGTCAGGGCGACGAAATCGTCCGCCGTCCGCGCGCCGGTTTTTTCAAGGGTCTCGGCACTGAGCACAGCGACCGAGGCAGGAACCTCGATCAGGCGCTCGTTCTGGCGGCGGGCAGTGACGATGATCTCGCCCCCGGCCTCTTCCGCACCGGCTTCCTGCGCAAGCGCCGGAGTCTGCGCAAAGGCACAGAACGCAATCGAACTCATCAGTATCGTCTTGGCGTTACGCATGGTCTTCACTCCCTGTTATTGCCGGTCAGACGAGCACGTTCTCGTCACTGAAATAAACTTAGACTTCCTGGAACTTACCTTCGCGGATGCGCCAGAAGTTGGTGTTGAAAAAGTTGACCTTGCGCCCGTCATGGCCGGTCAGCACTGCCTCGAAACTTGCGGTGACGCCCGCTGCATCCATGGGAATCGGAACGATCACCTTGATGCGGTGTTCTCCTGTCATCGCCCTCGTGACTCCCTTCGTTTTTTCCACTTGCATTATTGTATACAAAAATGCGAAGGTCAAGCGTCTGAGAGGAACCTGATGTCGCGCGCTTCGGACCACGCCTACAAGACTATTCGGACCATGATCCTGCAGGGTGAACTTTCCCCTGGCACGCAGATTCGCGAGGAGCAGCTCGCCGAAACTTGCGGCGTTTCGCGCACCCCGGTTCGCGATGCCCTGCGGCGACTGGAAAGCCAGGCATTCATCCGCCGCAGCGAATCGCAACGCAGCTTTGTCGCGGACTGGTCGATCGACGATGTCGCCGATGCGTTCGAATTGCGGGCGATGCTCGAAGGGCGCGCTGCGCGCCGCGCCGCCTCGCGAGTCACTGATGAGGCAATGCAGCGCTTGCGCACCTGCAATCGGCGGATTTTCGAGGCCGTATCAGCCAATCCGGCCGACGTGGCGGGCTTTCTGGAAGGCAATCGCGAGTTCCACGCCATCCTGCTCGAACTGGCTGGCTCGCGGCGCCTTTCATCCCTGCTGAACGCGCTGGTTGAACAGCCAGTGGTCTGGCAGACCGCGCATCATTATGGTCGCGACGCCCTGCTCCGCTCGCACGGCGAGCATGAGGAAATCCTCGCTGCCTTCGCCCGCCACGATGGGGCGTGGGCCCAGGCAGTGATGGAAGCACATATCCGCCGCGCGTTCCATGCCTATGCCGACGCCCATCAAGGCCTGACGACTATCGACATGGCAGTTGGTGGCTGAAACTATGTGCACAAAACATATCGAGATGGTCGAAGTCAGCCCTCGCGACGGCTTGCAGAACGAGAAGGCCCAGATCGCGACTGCCGACAAGCTCGCCTTGATCTCGCGCGCAATCGATGCCGGTGCGCGCCGGATAGAAGTGGCGAGCTTCGTCAATCCGCGCGCGGTGCCGCAGATGGCCGACGCCGAGGCGGTCTGCGCTGGACTGCCGCATCGCGACGACGTGACCTACATCGGCCTGGTGATGAACCTGCGCGGCGCTGACCGGGCAATCGCGACCGGGCGGATCGACCAGCTGGGCGCGGTTGCGGTCGCTTCCGACGGGCTTGGCGTCGCCAACCAGGGCCAGACGAGCGAGGAATCGGTTCAGGTATCGAAGGACATCATCGCCTCTGGCATCGCCGCCGGGAAAAGCGCGCAAGTGACCATCGCTGCTGCATTCGGCTGCCCCTATGATGGCGAAGTCCCAGAAGAGCGGGTTGTTGCCATGGCGCGCTCGCTCTCTGAAGCAGGGCCGGTCGAGATTGGGCTTGCCGACACCATCGGCGTTGCCAATCCGGCGCATGTCGCGCGCCTCGTTACTGCGGTGGGCGCAGCCATCGCGCCGATCCCGGTTCGGGTTCATTTCCACAATACGCGAGGCACCGGCCTCGCCAACGTCTGGGCGGCGGTCGAGGCGGGAGCAAGCGCGGTCGATGCCTCCATCGGCGGGCTCGGCGGCTGTCCCTTCGCGCCCGGAGCGGCAGGAAACGTGGCGACCGAAGATGTCGTCTACATGCTCAAGCGCGCCGGGATCGGCACCGGGCTCGACCTCATCGCATTGATCGAAACCAACCATTGGCTCGCCGGGGTCATGGATCGCAAATTGCCAGCCATGGTGGCGCAAGCGCCATTGTTCCCCAAGGTGGCATAGGGAGTAACAGGGAATGGGTTATCGACTGGGAGTCGATGTCGGGGGCACTTTCACCGACCTCTTGCTGTTCGACGAAGGCACGGGCGCGTTCTGGCGGCACAAGACGCCATCGACGCCGCACGACAGTTCCGAGGGCATCCTCAACGGCGTCAATGTAATCTGCGACGAGGCCGGGGTCGATCCCAAGTCCATCGAATTCGTCCTCCATGGCACCACGGTCGCGACGAACGCCGTGCTCGAGGGCAAGGGTGCGCGGGTCGGACTGATCACGACCGAAGGCTATCGCCATGTCATGCAGATCGCCCGCAGCTACGTGCCGGGCGGACTCGCCGGATGGATCATCTGGCCAAAGCCGACGCCACTGGCGGCGCTTGAAGACACAGTCACGGTGGGCGGCCGCATGACGGCTTCGGGCGAGGAACTGAGGCCGCTCGATGAAGCTGGCGCGCGCGCCGCCCTCCTCCAACTCAAGGAGCAAGGGGTCGAGGCGATCACGGTCAGCCTGATCAATGCCTATGCCAACGGCGCGCACGAAGCGCGGATCGGTGAATTGGCGCGCGAGATCATGCAGGATGTGCCCGTCTCGCTGAGCCACGTAGTGCTGCCCGAGATGCAGGAATACGAACGCACGCTGACCACTGTCGCCAACGCAGCAGTGCGGCCGGTGGTCGGCAAATATGTCTCGAACCTGCGCGCGCGGCTGCACGAAACCGGAATGACCGGAAAGCTCTCTCTTCTGCGTTCAGACGGCGGCCTGATGAGCGCGGAGAAGGCGGAAGAGCATCCCGTCAACATCCTGATGTCCGGCCCGGCGGGGGGTGTTACCGGCGCGCTCTGGGTGGCGAAGAATGCCGGGCTGAACAACATCCTGACGCTCGATGTCGGCGGCACCTCGACCGACGTGGCTCTCATCGAGAACCTCGAGCCGCGTCGGGCCCGCAACACCGATGTGGGGCATCTTTCGGTCCGCGCATCCTCGCTCGACGTCAAGACGGTCGGCGCGGGCGGCGGTTCGATTGCCTATGTGCCCGAACTGACCGGAGCCTTGCGCGTTGGCCCGATGTCGGCGGGCGCGGTGCCGGGCCCTGTCGCCTACGGCAAGGGCGGCGAACTGCCGACGGTCACAGACGCCAATGTTGTGCTCGGCTATCTGCCGGAGAACCTGCTGGGCGGCACCTTCAACCTCGACCGCGAAGGAGCCAAGCGGGCAGTACAGACCATTGCCGATGCGCTCGGCATAGACCTGATGGCGGCGGCGCGAGGAATCATCGACATCGTCAACGAGAACATGTTCGGCGCGCTGAGGATGATTTCGGTGCAACAGGGCTACGATCCACGGCATTTCGCTCTGATGGGCTTCGGCGGAGCCGGCCCGCTGCACGTCAATGCCGTGGCAAGGCTGATGGGTTCTTGGCCGGCGGTTTCGCCAGTCTCGCCCGGGGTGCTTTGTGCGCTTGGCGATGCGACGACGCGGATGCGGACAGAGACCGCGCGCAGCTTCTCGCGCCTCGCCAGCCAGACGCACAGTGACGACCTGCTTGCGATCCTGACCGAAATGGAAGGGCAGACCCGCGCCGAACTGCGCTCGGACGGGGTGGCTGACGCCGCCATCGAATGCGCGTTCGAGATCGACGTGCGCTATGCCGGGCAGGCCTTCGAGGTGCCGCTCACCGTGACCATGGACCAGTTGCGCAGCGAGGGCATCGAAGGCCTGCTCGCCCGTTTCGACGCCGAGCATCTGCGGCTGTTCACCTTCAACATGGATACCCCGCACGAAATCGTGAACCTGCGCGCGGTGGCTCTAGGCCAGGCGCTCGACCTGCCCGCCGCAAAGCTGCCCAAGGGCGACGGCAATCCAGCGGCAGCGAAGATGCGTGATCATACGCTATGGATGGACGGGCGCGAGCAGGCAGCGATCATCTATGACCGCGCCAAGCTGAGGCAGGGCGATGTCATCCCCGGCCCTGCCATCGTTGTCGAAATGGATTCTACCACCCTGATCGAAACTGGCTGCGTGGCCACGGTCGACAGGGTCGGCAACATCCTGATCAATCCGGTTTGAGGGAGAAACGGCCATGCCCGCAACCATCGTCGAGACTAGCCCCGCCCCCTTCAACCGCGTCGAGATCGACCCGGTCACGCTCGACATCATAGAGAACGCACTGCGCAATGCCCGCATCGAAATGGACGCGACGCTGGTGCGCACTGCCATGTCGCCCGGCATCCGCGAACAGGGCGACGCCTTTCCGCTGATTGCCGATCACACCGGCAAGATGATCGTCGGCCAGTTCGGCAGCTTCATCGACGGCTTCCTGCGCGGCTTCGACGGCACGCTGGAAGATGGCGACATGATCTTCCTGTCCGATCCCTACAGCTGCGAGGGCGCAATCAGTCACGCCAACGACTGGCTGGTGCTGCTCCCTGTGTTCAAGGATGGCCGCCTGATCGCCTATACCGCGATGTTCGGCCACCAGAGCGACATCGGCGGCAAGGTCGTCGGCTCGATGCCGATCGACGCGCGCTCGATCTTCGAGGAAGGCGTGCGCATCCCGCCGGTGAAGATCTGGCGCAAGGGCGAATACAACGCCGACCTGGTCAAGCTGGTGATGCACCAGACCCGCAAGCCAGACTGGTGCCAGGCCGATCTCAATGCGCTGATCGCCTCGTGCCGGGTCGCCGCGCGGCGGGTGATCGAAATGGCCGAGCGCTTCGGCGACGATGTCTATGTCTCGGCAACACAGGAACTGCTGGCGCGCAACCACCGCGCGATGAA
>JAURNJ010000338.1 GCA_030830245.1 Novosphingobium sp.
CGGGCTGCGATCCTCGATCCGGCGTCCGCCCTTGCCGATGCCGTGGCTGATGAAGCTTACCGCATCGAGGCGGCTCATGTCCTGCTGCTGGAGGAAATAGACTGCATAGCTGTCGCGTTCCGAAAACAGTGCGACCAGCACGTTGGCGCCGGTTACGGTGTCCTTGCCGGACGACTGCACATGCAGGATGGCGCGCTGGATCACGCGCTGGAAACCGGCGGTGGGCGCAGGATCGCCTTTCTCCTCGGTCTTGAGCGACTGGTATTCTTGATTGAGATACTGGCGCACGACATCGCTCAGATCGCCCAGGTCGACCCCGCAGGCCTCCATCACCTGGGCCGCGTCCGGATCGTCGATCAACGCGAACAGAAGATGCTCGAGCGTTGCATATTCGTGGCTGCGCTCGGAGGCGTGGCTCAGCGCTGCGTGCAGGGTCTTTTCGAGGCTTTGCGCGAAACTAGGCATAGGAGAGAAACTTTCGCTAGCAGTGCTGAACGCTGGATGAAGATCGAATTAGGTAACCGGCGATAACCGTACTGGATATAGGACTAACGGGCAGCATTGCGATGATGCACCTCCCGCAAGTCATCAGCTTTTTCGCCTGAACAGGTCTTCGGCGGCGCGCATGTGGCTCGCTGCCTCGTCGCGATGCCCGGAAATCCGGGCGATTTCAGCTTCGAGAAGAGCGATGCGCGAGTCGAGTTCATCCAGCGAATAGCTCTCTAGGCTTTCGCCGGCCAGCAGGCTCGCCGCCCCGAAGCTGCCCTCGGGCATGCGTGGCCTCGGTCGATCTTCGTCGTCCATTGTTGCAGTGCATCCAATGCTAATCGCTTGCTGTCAAGCGAGGCCATCGGTAGTCCCCAGACTTGAAAAAGGGGCAAGTGCGAAACCGACATGGCCGATCATTCCGCCAAGACGATGCTGGCCGCCCATTTTGCCGAGCCGGGTGGGCCAGAGGTGCTGAGCCTGCGCGAATGGCCGACGCCCGTGCCCGGTCCGGGCGATGTCCTGGTAAGGGTTGCTGGCGCCGGGCTGAATCAGGCCGATACGATGCAGCGCAAGGGTTTTTATCCCCCGCCGCTGGGTGCCTCGCCGGTCATCGGACTGGAGATTGCGGGCGAGGTCGTCGCGCTTGGCGAGGGCGCTCCGGCCGCGATGTTGGGCCAGCAGGTTTGTGCCCTGGTGCCGGGCGGGGGCTATGCGCAATACTGTCTCGCCAAGGCAGCGCACTGCCTGCCGGTGCCGGAAGGGCTTTCGCTGATCGAAGCGGCGGCCCTGCCCGAAACTTTGTTCACCGTCTGGCATAACGTGTTCGAGCGGGCATGGGCGCGCGACGGCGAGACCATTCTCGTCCATGGCGGCACCAGCGGCATCGGCACCATGACGATCGACCTTGGCAGGCTGTTCGGCATGCGCGCCATCGTTACCTGCGGAAGCGACGAGAAATGCGCGCGGGCGCTGGAGCTCGGCGCGGCGCATGCGATCAACTACAAAACCAGCGATTTCGTCGAGGAAGTGTCGCGGATCACGGGCGGCAAGGGAGTCGAGATCGTGTTCGACATGGTCGCGGGAGACTATGTGCCGCGCAACCTTGCCTGCCTTGCTGACGACGGTCGCCATGTCACGATCGCGGTGCAGGGCGGGGCCAAGGCACAAGTCAACATGGTCTCCCTTATGGCCAGGCGCCTTACCATGACCGGATCGACGCTGCGCCCGCGTTCGGACGAGTTCAAGGCGCTGCTGGCGCAGGAGATTGCAGCAAATGCCTGGCCATTCGTCGAGGACGGCCAATTGCGCCCGGTGATGGACTCGGTTTTTCCCCTGGCAGAAGCCGCTGCTGCTCATGCCCGCCTCGAGTCGGGCGAGCATATCGGAAAGATCGTGCTGGAGATGTGACGCGGGCCGGGCGGCTATTGCCCCCAGCCGCCGTCCTCCCCTTCCTCGCCTTCACCTTCGTTTGCCAGCTCTGCAGCGGGAGCAGATTCCAGCGCTTTCTTTTCGACCGGGTTGGTTTGCATCGCGACATTATAGAAAATCGCCGAGAAAACGTTTCCGATGAGCTCGGATGAGCGGTTGTTCGCTATGTCGTCGGCAAGTACTTTCGATGTTTCGCGAAACTCGTTCTCGACCATGCTTTCACTGAGTTCGCCGACCTCCGGCACTGTGATATCAACATCGATCCTGGTGGAATTCGTTGCGTCGCCTTCCGAAAATCGCAGATGGAAGGATGAGCCGGCCTCGCTCTCAGACGAATGTATCTTGAACAGCAGTTCGTTCGCTGACGGCTTTTCGAGCCGTAGCCTGATCTTTCGCGGCCACTCCAGCGGCCAATGTGCGGCTCTTGTCTCCAATGCCGAGAAACCACGAATCAATCGCTCGTTGGAGGCCTCGGACTCGATGGTAAAATCCGAGCCGCTCAGATCTCCACACGCGGCCAGAAAGGGCAGCAAGGCGAGGATGGTCACATGTTTTGCTGTCGGCTTGGTCACTGCATGTCCCCGCGTCGAAATCAGCGTGATTGCTGGACCATGACTGGTTAAGATCGCGTGAGCGGCTTGCATTGGCTGGTAAGGCGATGTCGATCGCGGACATTGCGCTCTATGCCTATACCCATGTCTGCAAGGCATGGCGGCTTTCACCTGCGTGACCATCCTGCGGTGTGCCGTTGGCTGCACCGGATCGCTGCGCGACCGGGATATGTGGCAATGGAGTGACGAGAATCCTTGCCCTAGGGCAAGGCATGTCCTACATCCCAGCTATACGGCCGCTCCGCAAAGGGGCGGCCCTTTGCGTTTTTGACGGAGATTTCCATGTCCCAGCCCACACCCCTGATGCCGCACGCCACCGCGTCCTGGCTGGTGGACAACACGGCCCTGAGCTTCGAACAGATCGCCGAATTCTGCGGCCTGCATATTCTCGAAGTTCAGGCCATGGCGGACGATCTGGCCAGCAGCAAATATACCGGGCGCGATCCGGTCCGCGCGGGCGAGCTGACCATGGACGAAATTGAGAAGGGCCAGGCAGACCCGTCCTATTCGCTGCAGATGCAGAAGGCCCCGGTCAATGTCAGCCGCACCAAGGGTCCGCGTTACACGCCGGTCTCGAAGCGGCAGGACAAGCCCGATGGCATCGCCTGGATCCTGCGCCACCACCCCGAGATTTCGGACGCGCAGATCGGCAAGCTGATCGGCACGACCCGCACCACGATCGGCGCGATCAGAGAGCGTACGCACTGGAATATCCAGAACATCCAGGCCAAGGACCCGGTGACGCTGGGGCTGTGCTCGCAGCGAGAACTCGATGCCGTTGTCGCCAAGGCCGCCAAGCGGGCTGGTGTCGTCGATGATGGCCTAGGTGCTGACGACCTCGGCAACGACCGCGAGGCCCTGATCGAGGAGCTACGTGCCGAGCGCGAAGCAGCGGCCAAGGCAGCCAACGAAGCGGCGCAGGAAGCCGAAGTTGCTGCATGGCTGGAAGCCAAGCGCAATGCGGAGGCGGAGGGGGGGCAGGGCTGACCAGGTTCCGCTCCAATGAATTGACTGCTTCGCGACCTTGCCGATACCGGCCCTAGACGCCACTTCAGCCGCATAGAGAGGAAAGGCCCCGCCATCTGGCAGTCACGTTATGCTCATCCCTGCGAATGGGATCAGTCTTTCGCGGCGATGTCCATGCCGCAGATGCTGGAAGCCAGCGTTGCCGCCAACGGGGACAAGCCCCTGCTCGACTTTCTCGGGAGGCGTTATTCCTATCGGCAGGTCTGGGACGAGGCTCACCGGTTTGCCGCCGGATTGCAGCAACTCGGCCTGGCCAAGGGTGACCGGGTCGGGCTGTTCCTGCCCAATGTGCCGATCTATCTTTCAGCCTATTACGGAGCGATGATCGCAGGCTGCACCGTGGTGAACTTCTCGCCGCTCTATTCGGTCGAGGAGCTTGCCACGCAGGTTGCCGATTCGGGCACCAGGCTGATGGTAACGGTCGACGTGCCGGCGCTGTTGCCCACCGCTCTTGCAGTGCTCGGCGAATCTGATCTTGAAACCCTCGTTGTCGGCAATTTCGCGGATATGCTGCCGTTCTGGAAGCGCCTTGGCCTGCGCCTTTCCCGGCGTTCCGACCATGTATCAGGCGCTGCTTGACCATCCGGCCATGACCGCGACCGACTTTACCAGCCTCAAGGTTTGCATCTCGGGCGGGGCGACGCTGCCTGGCCCGGTCAAGGACCGCTTCGAGCAAGCCACCCATTCACGGCTGGTGGAAGGTTATGGCCTGACCGAAAGCGCAGGCGTTGCCGCGACCAACCCGTTCCACGGCGACGACCGGACCGGAACTATCGGGCACCCGCTGCCGGGCACTGACCTGCGCCTGCTCGACAAGGACGACCCAGCGCGGGACGCGCCGCCGGGCGAGCCGGGCGAACTTGCCATCAGCGGCCCGCAGGTAATGCTTGGCTACTGGAACCGGCCCGAGGCGGGGGCTGACATATTCGTCGAGCGGGACGGCGAGCGCTGGCTGCGCACCGGCGACATCGCCGAGATCGACGACGATGGGTATGTGCGGATCGTCGATCGTAGCAAGGACATGATTGCAGTCGGAGGCTTCAAGGTCTTTCCAAGCCAGGTCGAGGCGGTCCTGCTAGGGCATCCGGACGTGAAGGAAGCGCTCGTCATCGGCATTGCCGATGCGTACCACGGCGAAATGCCGCGCGCCTATGAGGCGCTGCAGCCGGGGGCCAGCGTGACAGGACCGATATTGGCCGAGTGGCTCAATGTGCGGGTCGGCAAGCACGAACGGGTCGACAGCGTGGTCGTGCGCGACGAGTTGCCCAAGACGATGATCGGCAAACTCGACCGGAAGGCCTTGCGCGCCGAGATTGCCGACGCGGCCTGAAGCAACGCCTTATTCGGCAGCGCTCGACAGGATCAGCACTTCCCCGACAGGAGCGTCGTCGGCTTTATTCTGGGCTGAGCTATTGGGCGAAAGTCGCCCGTCGACGATTGCTCCCTGCTCGATGGTCAACGTGTCGTAGTGGACATCACCCGTGATCCGCGCTGACTTGAGGATCACCAGATCCCCGCATGCCACCGAACCATCGATCTGTCCGGAAATGCGCGCGCTTTTCGCGGTAACTATTCCGGCGATCTTGCTGCTCTCGCCCTGAACCAGCGCTTCGCAGGTGATATCGCCATCGATCGTGCCATCGATGTGTAGATCGGAAGATGCGGTCAGATTGCCTGTGACGACCAGATCCGTGCCTAGCACGGAAAAGGACTGAGCCGACGAGTTGCGCGTGATCGCCATGGACTTATTCTCCGCTGGTGGCTTCTTGGCGAACATTGCGCCCCTTCTCCAGGAATGGACGGGGATTGACCGCCCGCCCGCCGACGCGCACCTCGAAATGCAGATGCGGTCCAGTTGAACGACCCGTACTGCCGATTGCACCGATAACATCGCTGGCTTCGACCGGCTGACCTGTAACTACGGCGAAGCGCGACATATGCGCATAGCGCGTCATCAAGCCGTTGCCGTGGTCGACTTCGACGCAGTTGCCGTATCCCTGCTTGCGCCCGGCGAACGAGACAACGCCCTTGGCGGCGGCATAGATGGGAGCGCCAATCGGGCCCTTGAAGTCGAGACCGGAGTGGAAGGCTGCACCGCCGTTGAACGGATCGGAGCGATAGCCGAAATCGGAAGAGATGTAGTCCATCCGCGCCGGGTGAACCTTCGGGATGCCGGCGAGGCCGCGTTCGAGTACCTCCATACGCGCGAGGTTCAACCCCATGCGTTCAAAACGCGGATCGAGCGAACCGTCGCGACTGGTCGCCAGGCTGAGGAATGGACCACCCTTCGCCTCGTTGCCGTCGATCGAGGCCATGAGCGCATTGGGATTGA
>JAURNJ010000339.1 GCA_030830245.1 Novosphingobium sp.
ATCGGAACCCCTTCCGCTGTTCCCATCGCCTGCCTGATCGCCCGCCGGACAAGCTGATGAATCATCTCGGCATCCGCGAACCGGACCTCTCGCTTGGTAGGATGGACGTTCACATCGACACGATCGGGATCCACGTCGAGGAACAACACAAAAAGCGGATGGCGGCCTTTTGGAAGAAATGCCCCATATCCCTCTGCAACCGCATGCGAGACAGCGGCATTACGCACAGGACGCCGGTTCAGAAATAGTTCCTGTGGCATACGTGACGCTCTCGCATGCAGAGGATCGATAATGTATCCGCCCAGTCGAACCGTCGGCAGGACCGCTTGGACCGTGAAACAGTGATCGAGAAACACCCGCTGGTACACCTGGCTCACTCGATCTTTTTCCGACGACACCGCCGGGTAATTCACAATCTCCGTTCCGTTATGGGTCAATCGAAAATGAACGGATGGCCAGGCAAGCGCCGCCTGCTGCACCACGCGGCTGATATGGGAGAATTCTGTGGGAATCGACTTGAGAAACTTTTTGCGGGCCGGCTGATTATAAAACAACTCCCTGACTTCGATGCTGGTCCCGGCTACCGGAGGGGCCTCAACGATCTTGCCAAGGAAATGCGCGCGCAGATGACTCCTGACCGGATCGTCTTCCAGCCGATCCTATCGCTCGCCGTCTGTGCCGCGCGCGCGCACGGCGTGACTGTGCTCGACGGCGTGTGCAACGAATTCCGCGATCTAGGCCTGTTCGAGGCCGAGGCACGGCAAGGCGCCTTGTTCGGCTTCGATGGCAAGTCTCTGATCCACCCGGCGCAGGTTGAACCCTGCAACACAGTGTTCTCACCATCGGCAGAGGAACTGGCCTGGGCGCAGGCGATCATCGCGGCCTTCGCCCTGCCGGAGAACCACGGCAAGGGCGTGATAAACCTCGAGGGCAAGATGATCGAACTGCTCCATCTCGATCAGGCGCGACGCACGGTGGCACTTGTGCAGCACGGAGGTGAGGCGGAGTAATGGCGAGCGTTCGGGAAGAGTGGCGGGTTTACTGGTACCTGCCGATTGTCGCTGCCTTTGCCAACGTGGCGACGGTCATCCACATCTACACGCTCGGGCCGTTCATGGCTCCGCTCCAGGCCGAGTTCGACTGGTCGCGCGCGCAGATCAGCTCCGCCATCACTGTCTCGAACGGCCTCAACGCGGGTCTGGGCATTTTCGTCGGCTTCCTGATCGACAAGTACGGACCGCGCCGCATCGGCCTGATCGGCATCTGCGTTATGGCGGCCGCCTTCGCGTCGGTAAGCACGGCTACGGGAGGCTACGGCAACTGGATCTTCCTGTGGTTCCTCATTTCGCTCGGCGCGGCGTGGACCCAGCCGACGATCTGGACAAGCGCGGTCTCTTCCCGTTTCGACGCCGGTCGCGGTTTCGCCATTGCCGTGACCATCTGCGGCACCTCGTTCGCGGCGACCTTGCTGCCGCTCATCGCCACCGAAGCGATCATCGAATTCGGCTGGCGCTGGGCCTACATCGCCATTGCAGCGGGCTATTTCATTCTGGCCTTCCCCCTGAACTACCTGTTCTTCCGGGGTGCCGCGGACGGACCGGCTCGCGGGGCAAAGGCCGATGAATCGCAGACGCCGCAAGTGCTGGTCGGCATGGAACTGAAAGAGGCTTTCGCCTCGCTGACCTTCTATCGCCTGGGTTTCGCCGGCTTGCTGTTTGCTTTCTGCGCCATGGCGAGCATTGTCCATTTCGTGCCCATCCTGACCGATCGGGGACTTAGCCCGGTCGAGGCTGCGAGCATCGCCGGGCTGATCGGGCTGTCATCGCTAATCGGACGGTTCATTACCGGTTACCTGCTCGATAGGTTCCGGCCCGAGCGGGTCGCCCTGGTGGCTTTCGGGCTGCCGGTGCTGGCCGCGCTCCTCCTCCTGTATGGCGATGGACCGGTTGCCTATTCCGCCGCGGCAATCGTTATCGGGGCATCGCTGGGCGGCGAATACGACATCATCATCTACCTCACCACGCGCCATTTCGGGCTGAAGCGGTTCGGCGCGATTTTCGCGACGGTTCTGGTGTTCCTGACCGCAGCCACCGCGACCGGTCCGCTGACCGCAGGCGCGATCTTCGATCGTTTCGGCTCCTACGAATACTATCTGTGGCTCACCATCCCGATGGTGACGATCTCTGCGCTTCTTGCAGGCACGCTGCCCAAGGCGCCCGAGGAATACAACCGTGGCGGAGGACACTGACTTGAGCGAAATCCAGGTGCCGACTGCGCGGGAGGAATGGCGCAAATACTGGACCCTTCCCTTGGCTGCCGGCCTCGGCAATGTCGGTTCGGTCATCCATATCTATTCGTTGGGGGCCTTCATGGCGCCGCTGAGCGCCGAATTTGGTTGGTCGCGCGCGGAGATTTCCTCGGGTATCACGGTCTCGAACAGCGGCACCGCGATCATCGGCTTACTTGTGGGTTTATTGATCGACCGGTTCGGACCGAGACGGGTCGGGATTTTCGGTATCATCGCCATGTCGCTGGCATTCGGTGCTGTTGGCCTCGCATCAGGCAGCTATGGCAACTGGGTATTCCACTGGGCGCTGATCGCGCTTGCCGCGACGGCCACGCAGACCACCGTCTGGACCAGCGCCGTCACGACCCGGTTCGACGCGTCGCGCGGCCTTGCGATTGCCCTCACCATCGCGGTGAACGGTGCGGCGGCGACGCTCCTGCCAATCGCGGCGACTCTCGCCATCGAAGGCTTTGGCTGGCGGCAGGCGTTCTTCCTGATTGCTGCTGGATGGCTCGCGCTCTCCCTGCCGATGGTGCTGCTGTTCTTCCGAGGCGCGGCGGAGGACTACATCGCCGAGCCCGGAAGCGCCAAGGTCCCCGCATCGGAGCATCTGCCGGGCATGGAAGTGCGCGAGGCGCTGCGCTCTGCCGCCTTCTACCGCCTCGCCATAACCGGATGCCTGTTTGCCTTCGTCGCCATGTCGATGATCGTCCATTTCGTGCCGATCCTGACCGACCGGGGCCTGGGCGCTGTGGAGGCCGCCAGCATTGCCGGGCTCGTCGGTATCGCTTCCATCGTCGGAAGGTTCGTTACCGGATACCTGCTCGATCGCTTCCCTGCAGAGCGCGTGGCACTGATCGGGATTTCGCTGCCAATGGTGAGCGCGCTGCTGCTGCTTCATGGCCAGTCGACTTTCGCCTATTCGGCAGCAGCGGCGATTGCCGGCTTCTCGTTGGGAGCGGAGCTCGACGTGCTGATCTACCTTACGTCCCGACGCTTTGGCCTCAAACGCTTCGGCACCTTGTTTGCGATAGTCATGGTCGCGATGACCATCGGCACCGCAACCGGTCCGGTGACCGCTGGCGCAATGTTCGACCGCTTCGGATCATACGACACATACCTCTGGCTGGTGATTCCGCTGGCGCTCATCGCGGCGCTCTCCGTTGGAACGCTCCGGCCCTCGCCCCGGTTTGCATCCGTCGCCACCGCTGTTCACTAAGCACCCCAGGAGAAGCCCATGCCCCGCATTCCCTATCCCGAACCAGACCAGATGAGCGAAGCCGTTCGGGCCCGGGTCGGCTACAACCCGCCCAATGTCACGCGCATGCTCGCCGGGGCCTCAGAAGGCGTCTACTTCGGCTTCGGGGCCTATTCGCAGGGACTGATGAAGCAGAGCGCGCTGGATCCCAAGCTGCGCGAGCTTGCGATCCTGCGCGTTGGCTATATCTCGAACTGCGCCTACGAGCTGTTCCAGCACGAACCGTTCGGCAGGTTTGTCGGGCTCACCGACGAGCAGATCGCCGCGATAAAGGCGGGCGATCCGTCTTCCCCTGAGTTCGACGCCGTCCAGTCGGCAGTCCTGCGCTTTGTCGAAGACATTGTCCGCAACGTGCGTCCGTCGGATGCAAACCTGGCGGCGGTGCGCGAATATCTCGACGACCAGCAGCTTATCGACCTGGTGCTGGTGACAGGCAATTACATGACCGTGTGCCGGTTTCTCGAAACCACCGGAATCGAGCTCGACGACGAGGCGATCGACTGGGATAACTATACCGCGCAAGAATGATCGGTTCCATCGTCACCCGGGAAGAATTGCTGGCTCGCTGGGCCTTCGCCGAAACGAGATCGAGCCGTTTCGGCCCCAGGATGCGGCGTGCGATGTCTCACGCGCTGCAGGAACGCCTGGCGCGAGTCACGACGTTCGGCGATGTCGCGCAATCCGATGCGATGCCGCTGCACCAGCATTTCGAGATTCGCACGACCTACCCGCTGCACGAGTGCATCAACAGCCAGTTTCTTCTCAACGTCCGGCACAGGTTCAAGGCCGGAGATCGCGTGGTCGGGATGATCGGCTGGCCCGAGTACGCGGTCAGCAACGG
>JAURNJ010000340.1 GCA_030830245.1 Novosphingobium sp.
AGAAATCGTCCAGCTGTCATCTTTGTCATTATAGACCGCGGAGGAGACTCGCGTCTCGAAATCGATGTCCTTGGCAAGATCGAGCTTGTCGACAATGAACTGGGTATAATCGAGTATTTCCTTCTGGGTGGCGAAGCGCTCGGTCCAGCTCCATTCCTGCTGGATCGCATCGTCGATCGCGAGCGAATACTGCAGGCTCTCCACGTCGCAGCGCGCACCCGGATACCGGTTCCAGTACCAGGTTCCGCCAGCCTGCGTCCCCGCCTCGATGACGCGCACCGAATAGCCCATCACGTCGCGAAAACGATGCAGCGCCGCCAGTCCCGCAAAGCCCGCACCAACCACGACGACATCGAACTCACGCACCTTCGCGCTGTTGCCTGCCTCGCTTGAAACCATGTCCATGTCGAATCCTCTCACGGGTCGGTCATACCGAATACATACACTCCGGGCCTATTCCTGCGCGCGCGAATGCACAAGCGCAGCGCACACAAGGGTCCAGCCTTCCGTAATTATGCAATGTGCAGGCGAAGCCGATCCTTGATCGCGCGCAAATGCCGGATCGTCGCAATTGACCGGGAATCGTCTAACCCATTCGTGACTCGCAAATCGCTTTTGCCTGTGCCAGAGCCACCCGGTGCCCGATTCCCCAGTCGGGATTGGAATGACCCTCATATCGGAGATGGACGATGAGCGACCTGGTACTCTACGACGTGAAAGATCGCGTAGCGACAATCACTTTGAACCGCCCGGAGCGGCGCAACGCGCAGAACCCGGAACTGCTAGACCTGTTGAACGATTGCTGGGAACGCGCCGCCGCCGATGACGAAGTCCGCGTGATCCTGCTGCGCGCCGAAGGCCCGCACTTTTCTGCCGGTCACGACATGTCGGGCGTGCGCGACAAGTCGCTGAGCTCGATCGCCGACACGATCTCCGAAACCGGAACTCTGGCGCTCTATCGCTGGGAATCGAAGCGTTACCTTGGCTATTCGCGTCGCTGGCGCGAAATTCCCAAGCCTTCGATCGCCGCCGTCCAGGGTGCCTGCATCGCCGGCGCATTGCTGCTGGTATGGCCCTGCGACCTCATCATCGCGGCCGAGAACGCCCGCTTCTCCGACCCGGTAGTGATGATGGGCATCGGCGGTGTGGAATATCACGGCCACACCTGGGAACTGGGCGCGCGCAAGGCCAAGGAAATGCTGTTCACGGCAAAGCCGATCCTTGCCGACGAGGCCGAACGTCGCGGCATGGTCAACAAGGTCGTTCCAGTCGAGGATCTCGACAAGGCGGCCTGGGAGATGGCGGTGGACATCGCGCAGCATCACCCGCATGCGCTCGAAATGGCCAAGCGCGTCGTGAACCAGACGCTGGACATCCAGGGCCAGTACGCCGCGATCCAGTCGTGCTTCGACATCCACCACCTCGGCCACAACTCCGCCTATGTACAGACCGGCCAGTTCGTGCTGGTCGATCACACCGCAGTGAAGGCCGCTGGCAAGGTCTGACGCACAGGGTTTGGGAGAGGATGCAAGCATGAGCGAGAACACCGATATTCTCGTCACCGAAGAGGGCGGCGCGATGACCGTCACCCTCAACCGGCCGGACCGGCTCAATACGCTGACCTGGCCGATGGTGGCGCAGCTCGACGAGCTGGTCAGCAGGGCCAACCGCGATCCGGGGATCAAGGTTTTCGTCCTGCAGGGAGCGGGGCGCGGATTCTGCGCGGGCCACGATCTTGGCGCGATGGGGGGCGAAAGCGATCCTCTGACCGACAAGTGGAAGGACCATCCCATCTGGTTCGAGCCCGAACAGGTCGCGGCGCGGATGATCGAGGACAGCCAGATCTTCATCAGTCTTTACCGCATGAACAAGCCTACCATTGCCGTGATGCGCGGCCCGGCGGCGGGCAGCGGCCTTGCGCTAGCCACTGCCTGCGACCTCAGGATCGTCTCCGAAACGGCCTTCTTCAAGACCTCCTACGCCAGTGCGGGGCGCTGCGGCGAGCCGGGTTCCGCCTTCCTGCTGCAGCGGCTGGTCGGTCCGGCAAAGGCGAGCGAATTCATGCTGCTCGACGAGAAGATCGATGCGCAGACGGCGCTTGCCTATGGCCTTGCGAACAAGGTGTTCCCCGATGAAGCGCTCGATGCCGAAGCGGCCAAGATCGTTGCCAAGTTCGCAAACGGACCGGGCATGAGCTACGCCGGGATCAAGCGCAACCTAAAGGCAGCCGAGCGGCTCTCGTTCGAGGATTGCGTCTCGACCGAGGCAGCGCAGAATGCGCGCGCCAGCATGTCGCACGACGGCAAGGAAGCGGGCGCGGCATTCATGGAAAAGCGGGCTCCCGCGTTCCGGGGATATTTCTGAACAAGAGGCCAGGTACATGAGCAAACGCAAGCTCAAGCAGGACGTCCGCGAGCACCTGGAAGGCTATTCCGGTGCGGCTGCACGGCTCGACATCGAGGAATACCTTACGTTCTTCACCGACGATGCGGTGATGCACGGTATCCTCGAGATGTTCGGGCAGACCGGGCCTCTCGTCGGCAAGGAAGCGTTGCGCGGCTTTTTCGGTCAGGCCTTCGCTGGTCTCAAATGGCTGATCCAGCTCAATTCGATCACGAATATCGAGATCGGAGATGACGAGGAAACCGCCACCGCAAGCCTCGGCGTGCAGGAGCGAGCGGGCGGCGATGGCAACGAGATCATCATGATCGGCCGCTACGACGACAAGCTCGTGCTCACCGATGACGGCTGGAAGTTCGCCGAGCGCCGCCTCACCATCTACAAGTTCGCGCCGGTAACCGACGCGAGCAGCGCCTGAGCCAGCTGGGGCGCGGGAGTGTCCAGGCTGAGAAAAACTGCGGCCAACAGTGCGGCGCACGAAGCACGCAGCCGCGCGCAGCCGCGGCTCAAGATTGCCGGGCGCGTCGCTGCCGAATTGCGCCGCGAAATCGTCACCGGCAAGCTGCGCCCCGGCGACAAGCTGCACAACGAACGCGAACTGCAGGAACAGTTCGACATCTCGCGCCCGACCCTGCGCGAGGCGCTGCGCATGCTCGAGGCCGAATCGCTGATCGTGGTGAAGCGCGGCCAGCATGGCGGCGCGCGCGTGCAGGAGCCTGATCCGGCGGTTCTCGCGCACCAGGTAGGCGCCTTCCTGCAAATGCGCGGCGCGACCCTGCGAGATGTCTGGCAGGCACGCACCCTGATAGAGCCGGGCGCGGCGCGAATGCTGGCCGAGCAACGCACCCTCGCTGCGATTGACGCCATGCGCGACAATATTGCCAAGGCCACCGCCGCGCT
>JAURNJ010000341.1 GCA_030830245.1 Novosphingobium sp.
GGCTATCATTCCCTCCAACGTCAACCATCCGGAATGCGAGCCGATGGCGATCGGGCGCAATTTCCTCGTCAAGATCAACGCCAACATCGGCAATTCGGCGGTCGCCAGCGATGTTGCCAGCGAGGTCGATAAGATGGTCTGGTCGATCCGCTGGGGCGCGGACACCGTCATGGACCTTTCGACCGGGCGCAACATCCACGACACCCGCGAATGGATCATCCGCAATTCGCCTGTCCCCATCGGCACCGTGCCGATCTATCAGGCGCTGGAAAAGGTCGGAGGCATTGCCGAGGACCTGACCTGGGAGATCTTCCGAGACACGCTGATCGAACAGGCAGAACAGGGCGTGGACTATTTCACCATCCACGCCGGGGTTCGTCTGCCCTATATCCCCATGACCGCCAAGCGCATGACCGGGATCGTCTCGCGCGGCGGCTCGATCATGGCCAAATGGTGCCTCGCGCATCACAAGGAATCGTTCCTGTACGAGCGCTTCGACGAGATCACCGAGATCATGAAGGCCTACGACATCGCCTATTCGCTGGGCGACGGCCTGCGGCCCGGATCGATCTACGATGCCAATGACGAGGCGCAGTTCGCCGAGCTCTATACGCTGGGCGAGCTGACCAAGCGCGCCTGGGAACAGGACGTGCAGGTGATGATCGAAGGGCCGGGCCACGTGCCCATGCACAAGATCAAGGAGAACATGACCAAGCAGCTCGAAGCCTGCGGCGAGGCCCCGTTCTATACCCTGGGGCCGCTCGTCACCGACATCGCGCCGGGATACGATCACATCACCAGCGGCATCGGTGCAGCGCAGATCGGCTGGTACGGAACGGCGATGCTCTGCTATGTCACCCCCAAGGAGCACCTCGGCCTGCCCGACCGCGACGACGTGAAGGTCGGGGTGGTGACATACAAGCTGGCGGCCCACGCGGCGGACCTTGCCAAGGGTCACCCGGCAGCGCAGGTGCGCGACGATGCTCTCTCCAAGGCGCGCTTCGAATTTCGCTGGCGCGACCAGTTCAACCTCTCGCTCGATCCGGACACCGCCGAGCAGTACCACGACCAGACGCTACCGGCTGAAGGCGCCAAGTCCGCGCATTTCTGCTCCATGTGCGGCCCCAAGTTCTGCTCGATGAAGATCACGCAGGAAGTGCGCGATTTCGCCGCGAAGCAGAACCAGGAGAGCACCGGGTTTATCGCAGCCGAAGAGGCTGAAGCCGGTATGGCCGAGATGAGCAAGCTCTATCACGCCAAGGGCGACAAGTTGTATTTGCCAGAAGAAGAGGCCGCCGGTCCGGCGGAGTAGGTCCGCCAGAAGCGCAAGGGAGGAACCGATTGAATATCATCGTGTCGCAGGTACCGGGGACATCTCGGCGGGCCGGATCATACCCATCGAGGCGGGCGGCCAGAAGCTCTTGTTGGCGCAGGTTGGCGGCGATTACTTTGCCGCACAGCGCAAGTGCCCGCATCTTGGCTTCAACCTGTGTCGAGGCTCGCTCGATGGCGCTGCGGTGGTCTGCCCGCTGCACAAGGCCAAGTTCGATCTGGCTAGCGGCAAGATCGAGCGCGATCCCAAGCTGCTGTTCATCCAGATGACCGCGAAGAGCGACCTGAAGACCTATCCGGTGCGCATAGAAGGAGAGGACGTGCTGGTCGGCGTCTAACTGGCAGGCCCGGCACCTTTACACGAAGGCTGATCGGTAGCACTCTCCCCTTTCCAAACCGGAATGAGGAGAGATACCATGCGCATCGACATCGATCAGTCCGGCGATCCCGGTCGCGCCTTCGAGACCCTGAGCAATGCCTATGCGCCCGAAATCGTGCGCGCCGCGGGCAATTTCAGCACCATGGCCTATCAGCACAGCAAGCTGTCGCTGCGGGAGCTTGAGGCCGCGCGCTATCGCACCGCGCAGATCAACGGGTGCCTCGTGTGCCAGGGCTTTCGTGCGGGCCGCGACTTTCCCCAGATGTTCGAAGGCTTCGGCGGCGATCTGGAGAGCTCTGTCTATCGCAATGGCCCTGCGCCCGACGAGGAGTTTTATGCGCAAGTCGGCAACTGGCGCGACTGGGCGGGTTATTCGGAACGCGAGCGGCTCGCCATCGCCTATGCCGAAGGGTTTGGCGAGGCGCCCAGGGAGATCGCGGCGGACGAGCCTTTTTGGGCGCGGATGAAGGCTGCCTACAGCGACGAGGAGATCGTCGACCTTACCTATTGCATCGGCTCGTGGGTCGCCAATGGCCGGGCGGCGCACGTGCTGGGGCTGGACGCGGTCTGCTTTGTCGCTCCCGATGTGGCGGAGGCGGCGGAGTAGCGACGGGCTCCCGACCAGCGGCATGGCTCACGAAAAGCGCATCGTCACCTGCACCGGGCCGGGCGATCCTCATTGCTTCGACGGCATTGGCAAGCTGACGCGCCGGGGCGAGCTCGACAAGCTGTGTCCGGTCTGCTCTGGGCATGGCGAATGGAATGTCGAGATCGACCTCGTGAGCCAGCGCGCGAAGCGGCGCTTTTGCCCCAAGTGCGACGGGCGCGGCTGGATCGAGACGGGCGACGACCTCGTCCCCTCGCCGGACATCGTGATGTCGGACAAGGGCTATCCGATGTGGACGACGCGCTACGATCCGAGCGATGACCGGGAGTAGGAGACAAATTTCCGATGCCATCAATGTGAGCTTCAATCACCCCGCCACGGCCAGCCCGTGGATAGCTAAATCAAGCTTAGCCTTGGCTAAAAATCAGCGAAGTCCTGGATCCCAATCAACCCCGCGTCATATGCTCAAGCCCTTTGATCCCGCCGGGCTTGAGGCTCGGCTGGCTGGCGTTCTGCTTGGGCGGCTTGGCGGCCTTGGGCTTGCGCGCTTCGCGGTTCGATTTCTTCTGGCCTTTGGCCATGGTTATTTCCTTGCAGGCGGCATGCCCGATGCAGGGGGCTTGGGCCTTTGCCGGGGCAATGTCGAACGAATAGCGCCGTGCCGCCCCTAGCGCCGCTTCACATCTTGCTCCACAGGATCACTCCCCACACGGCCATGGTCAGCGCTGCGCCTGTCAGCGTCGCCCGGATCGCGAGGGTCAGCAACCGGGACTGTGCGTCGATCGAGCGTACGAAGGCGGCGAACAGGTGCAAGCGCAGCGCCTCGCCTTCCAGCTCGTCGTTTTCCAGTTCCTCACCAAGCAGCAGCGCGCGCAGCACGAACCAGCTCGAGACAGCAATTGGCAGCAGCGCGACAAGGCTGGCAAGAGTCATGACCGGCTGGCTCGCCGCATCGAGGCTCAAGGGTGCGCCCGGACTGGCTGAAACCGGATGTGTGCCGATGGTGATGAGCAGCGCGTTGAAGGCCAGCATCGCGCCGAGCCGCACCGACAGGTCGAGGTCGCGGTTCTCGAGGAATTCGAGATCGGCGATGAAGCCCGGATCGGGCGGATTGCCGCGCACCTTCTGGAACGCGCGCAGCCGGGTGCGGAAAGAGCGGAAAGCCATGGCGGGAGGATATGTCGTGCGTCCGGGGCTGCCAAGGAGCTTTCCTGCGGACTTATCGCTTGCGAACGAACTCCGCACGCAGCACCAGGCCTTTGATGCCCGGATAACGACAGTCGATCTCCTGCGCGTCGCCGGTGAGCCGTATCGAGGGGATCACGGTGCCGCGCTTGAGCGTCTGCCCAGCACCTTTCACGTCGAGATCCTTGATCAGCGTGACCGAGTCCCCGTCGGCGAGCAGGTTGCCCACCGCATCGCGCACCTCGATTGCCTCGCCCGCCGCCTGTTTGGCCGCCAGTTGCGAGGCGGGCAGCCACTCGCCGCTCTCCTCGTCGTACACATAGTCTTCGTCGTCGCCGGCCATTACAGTCCCCTTTGCAACGCACCTGCCCGACCGGAGACAGTATTACGAGGCAAAACGCATCGGCGTGTCGGCTTGTGCAATCCTGCAATTGTTAACAGGTTTGCCGCCGAGGCCGTTTCGGGTCATCCTCCTACCGGGAAATAGAGGAGGGTGACATGATACGGCAACTATCGGCCGAATTTTTCGGCACGTTCTGGCTGGTTTTCGGAGGATGCGGGTCTGCGGTTCTGGCCGCGGCCTTTCCCGAGCTTGGCATCGGCTTTGCGGGCGTCTCGCTCGCATTCGGGCTTACCGTTCTGACCATGGCCTATGCAGTCGGCGGCATATCGGGCGGCCACTTCAACCCGGCGGTCACGCTGGGACTCAGCATCGCGGGTCGAGCGGCGTGGAAGGACCTGGTGCCATACTGGGTCGCGCAGGTCGCGGGCGCGATTGTCGCAGGCGCGGCGCTCTATGCGATTGCTTCGGGTAAGGCCGGTTTCTCCGCAGGGGGCTTTGCTTCCAACGGGTTCGGCGATTTGTCGCCTGGAGGCTATTCGATGCATGCCGCCTTGCTGACGGAAGTGATCCTGACGGCGGGCTTTCTGATAGTGATACTCGGTGCGACGGCCAAGGCGGCTCCAGCCGGTTTCGCGCCAATCGCTATCGGCCTGGCCCTGACGCTGATTCACCTGATTTCGATTCCGGTGACCAACACCTCGGTCAATCCGGCGCGCTCGACGGGCGTGGCGCTGTTTGCCGAGACAGCCGCAACGAGCCAGTTGTGGCTGTTCTGGGTCGCTCCGCTTGCCGGTGCGGCGATAGGCGCGCTGATCTGGAAGTTCCTGCTCGCCGAGAGCGAGGACCAAGCGGGTTGATCGAAGGCGGTGCGGCGCGAGGCTAAATGCGCAGCGCCGCGCCGCCATCGACCAGGATCGTCTGCCCTGTGACGAACGAGGACAGGTCCGAACACAGGTAGAGCAGCGCGCCGACGAGGTCCTCGTGCCTGCCGCGCCGCTTCATCACCTGACGGCTGACGACCATGTCTATGATCTCCTGCGGCACCCGTCCGGTCATCATGCCCGGCGCGATGCCGTTGACGCGGATATGATCCGGCTCGAACTCTTCCGCCAGCCCGATCGTCAGCCCGCTCACCGCCAGCTTGGACACGGCATAGGAGTTCGACAGCTTGAAATAGGCGGAATTGGACGACTGGTTGACGATCACTCCGCCGCCGCGCGCGATCATGTGCGGGCGCA
>JAURNJ010000342.1 GCA_030830245.1 Novosphingobium sp.
GGTCAGTTTCGAGATCTGAGCGGGAAGCGGCAGACATGTTCAATCAAGCACCTGGCCCGACGCTCCTTGGTTTCGACGTCATTTTCGTCGCGACGATCCTTGCCGGATTGGCCGCAGCCTCTGTCGTGCTCACCATTTATGCCGCCGTGACGGTCAAGGACCCCATGGCGAAGCGGGTGAAAGCACTTACCGCGCGGCGCGAGCAGCTTAAGGCCGGCATCACGGTAGGCGCCAAGAAGCGCACCAGCATCGTTCGTCGGAACGACACGACCGACAAGATGAAGGACACGCTTTCCTCGCTCAAGGTGTTGCAGGAAAGCCAGCTCCAGACCATCCAGCAAAAACTCGCGCAGGCCGGTATCCGTTCGAAGGAGTGGGCCGTTGCCGTCATTTTCGCGCGCATGGTGCTGCCGGTCGTGCTTGGCGGCTTTGCCGCAGTGATGATCTACATCGTCAACTATTTCCCCGATTGGGGCACGATGAAGAAGTTCGGCTTGTTCGCCGCCGCAGTCGGCGCGGGCTACAAGGGGCCGGAAATCTTCCTGACCAACCTCATCACCAAGCGCACCGACGCGATCCGCAAGGGCCTGCCCGATGCGCTCGACCTTCTGGTCATCTGCGCCGAAGCCGGTCTTACTGTCGATGCCGCGTTCGACCGCGTCGCCAAGGAACTGGGGCGTGCCTATCCCGAACTGGGCGACGAGTTCTCGCTCACCTCGATCGAGCTGTCGTTCCTGCAGGAGCGCCGCCAGGCCTTCGAAAACCTAGCCTACCGCGTGAAGCTCGATTCGGTGAAGGGCGTCGTCACGACGATGGTCCAGACCGAGCGCTACGGCACCCCCCTCGCCTCGGCGCTGCGTGTGCTGTCGGCCGAATTCCGCAACGAGCGCATGATGCGCGCCGAGGAAAAGGCCGCGCGTCTGCCCGCGATCATGACCGTGCCGCTGATTCTCTTCATTCTGCCGGTGCTCTTCGTGGTCATCCTTGGCCCGGCGGCCTAATCGATCGCCGACGCATTCTCTGGCGACGGACCGGGCGGCGCGAAGTAAGACAGCGCAACGACGGGTCGATCCTCCCTCTTACGGGCTGGATCGACCGGGCCGCTCAACCGCTACCCAACACCCGGCCAGCCACCGCGCCAAGCCGTGCAACCAGTTGTGGCGACCAGTGCGCGCGGTCGGTCACGATGGCGTGATCGAGTGCGGTATCGATCGGGCTCGCCTCGCGTTCATCGGGCAAGGCGGCTGCCAGGGCTTGGACGGTCGCCAGCGCCAATTCGACATTGGCGGCAATCACGGACATGATTTGCGATGCCTCGACGCCTGCCTCGTCATCGCGCCATGAGTCCCAGTCGGTGACCATGCCCAGCAAGGCGTAAGGCAGTTCGGCTTCGCGGGCGAGCCGTGCTTCGGGCATCGCGGTCATGCCGATAACATCGCCGCCCCATGCCCGGTACATGCGGCTCTCCGCCCGGCTGGAGAATTGCGGACCTTCGATGGCAACGTAGCAGCCGCCCTCGTGAACCGTGCCGCCACTGGTGCGCGCTGCAGCAGCAGCCATGGCCGACAGGCGCGGACAGACCGGATCGGCCAGACCGACATGCCCGACCAGCCCCGGCCCGAAAAAGCTGTTCTGGCGCCCTTGGGTGCGGTCGATGAACTGGTCGACCGCGACGTAGTGGCCCGGCGCCATTTCCTCGCGCAGCGAACCGATGGCGGACAGCGCCAGCACGTCGGTCACTCCGCAACGCTTGAGCACGTCGATATTGGCGCGGTAATTGACTTCGTTAGGCGAAATCGAGTGGCCCGCGCCGTGACGGGCAATGAAGCTGAAGCGCCGCCCCGCGACAAAGCCGGTCCGCACCGGCCCTGACGGCAGGCCGAACGGGCTTGCCACCTCGATGTCCTGAGCCTGATCAAGCGCGATGCCGCCTGCAAGCCCCGTTCCACCGATCACGCCAATATGCCAGGGGCGTTTCGCAGTCTGGGTCATTCGGACATGTCCTCCTTGCCGGCGGCTGGTGCCATGATGCCGGCCATGATGATGTCGATCGTATGCTCGCGATAGCGGTCGCGCAGGTCTTCGGTCAGCGTATCCTGACCAAAGCAATGGCGCAGCACCAGCCGAGCCGAAAAGAACCGGTCAACCGCCCCGGTCAGCGTGAAATAGAACATCTGCGGATCGACCTGACGGAATACGCCGTCTGCGACCCCTTGTCCGATCAGTGTCTCGTAGGCGCGATAGAGTGGCGAAAGGTAAGTGTCCGCAATCCGCTTCGCTTCGGCCTCGTCGCTGTCGCGAACCATGCGCATGGTCAGCTGGTTGAGGTAGGGCACCGCATAAAAGGTATCGATGACTTTCGAGATGTGCCGACGCAGCTTTGCCTCCGGTCGCCAGCCATCGCGGGAAACCAGCGCATCGACGCTCTCCACGATGGCGATCCAGTCGCGATCGAGCAAAGCTGAGAGTAGCCCCGCCTTGTTGCCGAAGTGATATTTCACCAGCGCCGAATTGAGCCCCGAGCGCTGACTGAGTTCGGCAAGCGAGACATCGACGATGTCACCCTCGCGCATGATGGCGCTCGCCGTCTCCAGCAGCAGGGCGCGTGAAGTGGAATGTGAAGGTTCACGGCTGGCGTGCATCGCAGGCAAATGGCGCAGCATTGCCCCGCCGTCGATCATTCTTTGCGGATTCGGCAGATTGAGTTACTGATTTGCACTGACCTGCCCCATTAAGGTGGTCCACCGGTTAAGTTAGAGTTCCGGCGGTTGTGGTCACCCTGCTGGGCGGCCTGAAACGTAGCGTAAGGCAGTCTAGCAGGGTGAGGCAAGATCGTTTGTGGTGCTGGCGGCTGGTAACC
>JAURNJ010000343.1 GCA_030830245.1 Novosphingobium sp.
GTCGTGCTCGTCACCTCCGGTCCGGGCGCGACCAATGCCGTGACCGGCATCGCCGATGCCTTTCTCGATTCTATCCCGCTGGTGGTCATCACCGGACAGGTCGCGACCAACCTGATCGGCTCGGATGCCTTTCAGGAAGCCGACACGATCGGCATCACCCGCCACTGCACCAAGCACAACTATCTGGTGAAGGATCCCGCCGACCTTGCCGCGACTGTCGACGAGGCGTTCCAGATCGCCACGACAGGCCGCCCCGGCCCGGTTCTCATCGACATTCCCAAGGACGTGCAGATTGCGACTGCTGCGTACCATGACGGCCCTGCGCAACGCCGCAACCGCTATGCCCCACGCATGGAAGGTTCGCAGGAAGAAATCGCGCGCGCGGTGGACATGATTGCACAGGCCAAGACGCCGGTGTTCTATACCGGCGGCGGCGTGATCAGTTCCGGCCCCGAAGCCTCGGCGCTGCTGCGCCGCCTGCAGGAACTTACCGGCGCGCCAGTCACCACCACATTGATGGGCCTTGGCGCCTTCCCCGCCGATCATCCGGACTGGCTGGGCATGCTGGGCATGCACGGCACCTATGAGGCCAATTGGGCGATGAATAAGGCAGACCTGATCGTCTGCCTCGGCGCGCGGTTCGACGACCGTGTGACGGGACGGCTCGATGCCTTTTCGCCCAATTCGAAGAAGATCCACGTCGATATAGACCGCAGTTCGATCAACAAGGTCGTCCAGGTCGATCACGCGATCGTCGGCGATTGCGGCGCGGTGATGCGCCAGATGATCGACGAGTGGGGCAACCGCAGGCGTCAGGACCTTTCTGAATGGAAGGCCCGGATTAATGAATGGCGCGCGCGCAAGAGCCTTTCGTTCCCGGTAAACGCCAATGCGATCATGCCGCAGCTGGCGGTGCAGCGCCTGTTCGAGCTGACCAGGCATCGCAATCCGATCATCACCACCGAAGTCGGCCAGCACCAGATGTGGGCGGCGCAGCATTATCATTTCTTCCAGCCCAACCGCTGGCTCACCTCGGGCGGACTTGGCACGATGGGTTATGGCCTGCCTGCCGCGATCGGCGCGCAGATGGGCAACCCGAACGATCTCGTCATCGACATTGCCGGCGACGCCTCGATCCAGATGAACATCCAGGAAATGGGCACCGCGACCCAGTATCGCCTGCCGGTAAAGGTGTTTACGCTCAACAACCAGTGGATGGGCATGGTCCGCCAGTGGCAGGAACTGACTTACGAGAGCCGCTATTCGGAAAGCTATTCCGACAGTCTCCCCGATTTCGTCAAGCTCGCCGAAGCCTACAACTGGAAGGGCATCCGCATCGAAAGCGAGGCGGAGCTCGACGCAGGCATCCAGGCGATGATCGACCATCCCGGCCCGGTCTTCGTCGATTGCCTCGTTTCCGACGAGGCCAACTGCTTCCCGATGATCCCATCGGGCGCGGCGCACACCGACATGATCCTTTATGGCGATACGGTCGCCGGGACCATGGATGACGAAGCCAAGGCTTTGGTGTGAGGGGGACGCAGCAATGAAAATCCACAAGGAATCCGCCGAGCGCCACGTCCTCGCCATCACGGTCGACAACGAGGCAGGCATCCTCGCCAAGATCGCGGGGCTGTTCACCGCCCGCGGCTACAACATCGACAGCCTGACCGTGGCCGACATCACCGAGAACCACTCGGTCAGCCGCATTACCATCGTGACCAACGGGCCGCCCGCGCAGATCGACCAGATCCATGCCCAGCTTGAGCGGCTGGTGCCAGTGCACAAGGTCGTCGACCTCAGTGAAAACGGCCCGTACGTCGAGCGCGAGCTTGCGCTGATCAAGGTGGCCGGCAAGGGCGACATTCGCGTCGAGGCGCTGCGCGTCGCCGACGTGTTCCGCGCCAAGGTGGTCGATACCAGCACCTCGAGCTTCATCTTCGAACTGACCGGCACGCCCGACAAGATCGACAGCTTCATCGGCATCATGCGCGAGCTGGGCTTGGTCGAGGTGGGCCGAACCGGCGTGGTCGGCATGACTCGAGGGCCGGAAGGGGCCTGAAAGCGCCATTTGACTTGCATCCAACGCCGCGCCGACGCATGGGGCGCGGGCCAAATTCACCGACACATCGAAAGAACGGGACCGCGGACATGAAAGTCTATTACGACGCCGATTGCGACATCAACCTGATCGTCAACAAGAAGATCGCCATCGTCGGCTATGGCAGCCAGGGCCATGCCCACGCCCAGAACCTGCGCGATTCGGGCGTCAAGGAAGTCGCCATCGCACTGCGCGAAGGCTCGGCCACGGCGAAGAAGGCCGAAGGCGCCGGCTTCAAGGTGATGAACAACCAGGAAGCGGCCAAGTGGGCCGACATCCTCATGATCCTCGCTCCCGACGAGCACCAGGCGGCGATCTACGACAACGACATCAAGGGCAACCTGCGCCCCGGCGCCGCGCTTGCCTTTGCGCATGGCCTGAACATTCATTTCGGCCTGATCGAGGCGCCTTCGGACGTCGATGTCATCATGATCGCGCCCAAGGGCCCCGGTCACACCGTGCGCAGCGAATACCAGCGCGGCGGCGGCGTCCCCTGCCTCATCGCCATCCATCAGGATGCAACCGGCAATGCCCATGACGTTTCGCTCGCCTATGCCTCGGGCGTTGGCGGCGGCCGCTCGGGCATCATCGAGACCAATTTCCGCGAGGAATGCGAGACGGACCTGTTCGGCGAGCAGGCCGTGCTGTGCGGCGGCCTCACCCACCTGATCCAGGCAGGCTTCGAAACGTTGACCGAAGCCGGCTATGCCCCGGAAATGGCCTATTTCGAGTGCCTTCACGAAGTGAAGCTGATCGTCGACCTGATGTACGAAGGCGGCATCGCCAACATGCGTTACTCGATCTCGAACACCGCCGAATACGGCGACATCACCACCGGCCCGCGCATCATCACCGCCGAAACCAAGGCCGAGATGAAGCGCGTTCTTGCTGACATCCAGGCAGGTCGCTTCGTGAAGAACTTCGTGCTCGACAACCGGGCCGGACAGCCCGAGCTCAAGGCCAGCCGCAAGGCCGCCGCCGCCCACCCGATCGAGGAGACCGGGGCAAAGCTGCGCGCGATGATGCCCTGGATCGGCGCGAACAAGCTGGTCGACAAAGAAAAGAATTGATCTAGCTTCGGGAACATCGCCTTTCACGCGGAGTTTCCGAACCATGATCCAGTGGACGATAGTTCCCGTGCTGGCGCTGGTGGGCAGCCTTGCTGCCTGCCAGACAGCACAGACCGACGCCGCCGACACCTGCCAGGCGAAGCAGCTCGACATATTCGTGGGCGGCCTTTCGGCGACCGAAGTCCGCGTCAATATCGCAAATCGCGTCGGCGCGCGGCCAGTGCGCTACTACACTGAGGACAATCCGCTGACGATGGATCACAACCCGGAACGGCTCAATGTCGAGCTGGGCAAGGATACCCGGATCAAGCGTTTCTGGTGCGGATGAATCCTTAATTGCGCCTCTGGTGACAAGCCTGTCGGGCGGTCGCACAGTCGTCAAACTCTTCCGTTGACGCAGGTCAATGGATGCCTGCCAAGGCAAGCCAAAGCATTGAGCGGAAAGAACAGTTCCGCTCAATGAGAGGCCAGTGCCATGTATTGCGTGCAGTGCGAACAGTCCAACAAGGGCGGCTGCGCCGTCAAGATCGGAAGCTGCGGCAAGACTGCCGAAGTAGCAGACCTGCAGGACGTGCTGCTTCGCGTGATGCTGGGCGTGTCATCCTATGCCGATCGCGCTGCCGCGCATGGAGCGCGGGATAACGCGGTCGATGCTTTCACCTCGCATGCGTGGTTCACGAAGCTGACCAATGTGAACTTCGACGTCGCGCGTTTCGTCGACCTGATCGCACAGGCCTTGTCCATGCGCGAGCGGGCCAGGTCGCTGGCTGAAAGTTCGGGCGCCGACCTTGGCGATATGCCGGAACCCGCGCTGTGGCATCCGGGCGCAACTCCGGCGCAACTTGCCGAGGCAGCGCCCGTCGCCTCGATCCAGCGCTTCATGGACCGCGATGGCCCCACGGTCGTCGGGTTGCGCAATCTTGTCCTCTTTGGGTTGAAAGGCACCGCAGCCTACGCCGAACACGCCCGCGCGCTGGGAACGCATGAGCCCGACATTTCAGCCGCGTTCCATCGCCTGTCCGCATTTCTTGCGGGCGATCCCACCGATGTCGATGCGCTGCTCGGAGCAGCGCTGGCCGTTGGATCGCTCAACCTGCGCGTGATGGAAATGCTCGATAGCGCCAACACCGGTCGCTTCGGCCATCCGGAGCCGGCCCTGGTGCGCATGACTCCTAAGGCAGGCAAGGCCATTCTCGTTTCCGGTCACGACATCGGTGATCTCGAAGCGATCCTCAAGCAGACCGCCGACAAGGGGATCAACGTTTACACGCATGGCGAGCTGCTCCCCGCCAATGCCTATCCTGGGCTGAAGAAATACAGCCATCTCGTAGGTAACTACGGTGGTGCCTGGCAGGACCAGCAGAGCGACTTCGACGCGTTTCCCGGCGCCATCGTGATGACCTCAAACTGTCTGATCAATCCCGAGATCAAGGGCTACGGGAACCGCATCTTCACGGCAGGTCCTGTCGGCTGGAGCGGCTTGCCCCATATTGCGGACCACGATTTCTCTCCGGTCATCGCGTGCGCGCTGGCCCAGCCGGGCTTTGCCGCAGACATCGGCGAGGTGACCATTCCGATCGGTTTTGCCCGCAACGCGGTGATGACGGTTGCCGATACGCTTCTCGGCATGATCAGGAGCGGCGAGGTCAAGAACCTGTTTCTGATCGGTGGCTGTGACGGCGCCCGGCCTGGTCGCAACTATTTTCACGATCTCGCCTTGGCGACGCCGCAGGACAGCCTCA
This sequence comes from Novosphingobium sp., assembly GCA_030830245.1. Classification (GTDB taxonomy): domain Bacteria; phylum Pseudomonadota; class Alphaproteobacteria; order Sphingomonadales; family Sphingomonadaceae; genus Novosphingobium. The sequence continues at coordinate 4,914 of JAURNJ010000343.1, forward strand.
TCCTGACTCTGGGTTGCGGCAAATTCCGATTCAACCGCGAGGATCTCGGCGACATCAACGGGGTACCACGCGTGCTTGACGTCGGTCAGTGCAACGACGCCTACTCTGCAATCCAGGTTGCGGTAACGGTCGCCGGAGCACTTGGTGTGGGTGTCAACGACCTGCCGCTGCACTATGCGATCAGCTGGTTCGAGCAGAAGGCCACGGCAGTGCTGCTGACAATGCTCCACCTTGGCCTGCGCAAGATCCACCTCGGCCCGACGCTGCCACAGTTCCTTACCCCCGAGGTTCTGGACGTGCTGGTGGAAAAATTCGACATCCGCCCGACCGGGAAAGCCGACGAAGATCTGGAGCGGATGCTGGAAGCGACGTGACGGTTTAGGGCCTAGGGCCCAGGGCATCACCCCTGAGTCACCGCATCAGGGAAAAACACGCCCGCACTTCGCGCGCGAAGATCGCGGGCTGTTCCCATGCGGCAAAGTGACCGCCCTTCTCCGCCTCGTTCCAGTAGACCAATTTGGTAAGCACCCGGCTTGCCCAGTCTCGCGGGGTATAGGAAATCTCAGCCGGGAAGATGCTTGCTCCGGAAGGCACATCCACCGTCAGGTCCGAATTGGCGATGGTCCCTGCCGCTTCCCAATAGAGCCTCGCCGAAGAACCGCCGCTCGCAGTCAGCCAGTAGAGCGCGATATTGTCGAGCATCCGATCGCGGCAGATCGCCTGTTCGGGATCGCCGTCATGGTCGGTCCACTTCCACAGCTTCTCGTAGATCCACGCGGCCTGCGCGACGGGCGAATCGACAAGCGCATAGCCGATGGTCTGCGGGCGGCTTTTCTGGATATGCATGTAGCCCGCGTCTGCAGACCTGTACGCATTGTCGAGCGAGCGCATCCGGTCGAATTCCGCGCCTTGCACCTCACGATCACCCGGTTTGGGGCGATACATCGGGCGGTTGGTGTGCACGCCGACCAGCCCCGCCGGGGCCAGCGCGCCGATGATCGTCGTTACCACCGAGCCCCAGTCACCGCCTTGCGCCGCCCATCGCGCGCCATAGCCCAGCCGTGCCACCAATTCCGCCCAGGCATTGGCGATGCGGTGTGCGTTCCAACCAGCCTTCGCTGGCTTGCCCGAAAACCCGTAGCCCGGCAGCGAGGGTGCGATGACGTGGAATGCGTCCTCTGCCCTGCCTCCGAACGCCGTCGGGTTGGTCAGCATCGGGATAACATCGAGGAATTCGGCTATCGAGCCCGGCCAGCCATGGGTGATGACCAGCGGCAGCGCATCGGCAAGCGGCGAGCGGGCATGAAGAAAATGAATGTCGAGCCCGTCGATTTCCGTGACGCAGGGATTGAGCGCATTGATCCGCGCCTCGCAGGCGCGCCAGTCGTAGCTCCCTGCCCAGTATTCCATCAGTTCGCGCATGGCCGCCAAGGGCGGGCCCTGCGACCAGTCATCGACTGTCTCCGCCTCCACCCAACGGGTTGCAGCGATCCGGGCACGCAGGTTCTCCAGGTCAGTTTCGGCAATGGCGAAAGGCGCGCGGCGGATCGTGCTCACTCGGCGGCTTCCGCCTGCTTCGATGTGGCATGCATTTCGTCCCAAGTCTTGCCGATCTGGGCCGGATCGTAGTCGATCACCGGCGGCGCATTACCGAGAACGTCGAGCGTGTGCATGAA
>JAURNJ010000344.1 GCA_030830245.1 Novosphingobium sp.
GAGAGATCATCAGGCCCCTCGCCGGTGCGGATCACCAGCACCGGATCGTCGAGGATGTCATGCGCCACGAAGCTGCCCACGCCGGAGAGCATCTCTTCCCGGCACACCAGCTGCCAGGTCTTCGGCCACAGCCTCTCGCGCTCGGCAGCATCGCGCTGCGGACTGTTCCAGTGCTCCGACGGAACGAATATGTCCGCCTCGAACTTGTCCTGTCCTTGTTGCTCTGTCATCAATCCTAGTCCAGCTTGTAAAGCTCGCGCACGTTGTCTCGCAGGATCCAGCGGCGCTGGTCCTCGGTTAGTCCGGCGAATTGTTCGGCGATCACGTCCTGGCTCCACGGCCAGGTCGAATCCGAATGCGGAAAATCGCTCGCCCACATCAGGCGCCGTGGGTTCATCTGGTCGACACTGCGCAGGGCGGAAAAGTCGTCCTGGAAAGTCAGGTAGACGTTTTCCATCAGGAATTCGCTCGGCATCTTCGAGAGCTCTGCGCACTTCTGCCAGTACCGGTGCCGCTCATAGGCATGGTCCATGCGGTAGGCGAAGTGCGGCACCCAGCCCGCGTCCGCTTCGACGCAGACGAGCTTGAAATCGGGATTGCGGTCGAACACACCCGAATAGATGAATGTGCCGATGATGTCCTGGCAGCCGCGGATGATCGCCTGGAAGAAGTTGATCCGGGGGCCGCGCACATTAGTGCCGGTGTCGGTGCGAGCGGTCAGGATGTGGAAGCTGAGCGGCAGGTCCATGTCCACCGACGCCTGCCATAGCGGATCAAAGCGCTCGTCGTCATAGTCGAACTCGGTCGCGGGATAGCCCGGCATCATCACGCCCTTGAAGCCCTGGTCCTTGATCTCGCGGAAATCTGCAATCGCTTCCTCGACCGAACGCACCGCAGTCTGGCCAAGACCGTAGATGCGGTCAGGTGCCTCGCCGACATAGGTTTCCAGCCAGCGGTTATAGGCCTTCATGCAGGCGTGCTTGTAATCGGCGTCCATCAGGTTGCAGATCAGCATGCCGATGGTCGGATAGATGAATTCGGCGGCAACGCCGTCGCGATCCATGTCGGCGAGACGGAACTTGGGATCCCAGCTGCTGCGGTGCAGTTCGGTAAAGCGGTCGCCCTCGACCTTGATTTCCTCGGGCGCCTTGCCGGCAGCCGCAAGCGAATTGAGGCCGATGGGATTGGGAAATCCCTCGATCAGATACTTGTCGCCGCCACTTTCCTTGTGATCAATAATGCGCGGCGCACGGTCGCGATAGGCCGAGTCGATGAAGTCGACGTAGCAGTGCGGCGGCTCGACGATGTGCGAATCCGAGGAAATCGGCGCGGTGGTCAAATCGACTGTGGCGATCTTGCTCATATCGTTCATGGCTGGTCTCTCCGGTTCGCTCATTGGCGTAATTGGCGGGAAGAATGTGGCGCGGTCTTGCGCTTGTCAACGCAAACCCTATGCGGGGCGAACGCAGAGCGAGGAAGCGAACGGGTATGACCGCCAACACCATCGAGCCCGCCACGACAGACGGCGCGGCAGGCCAGTTGCAGACGATGAGCGCGGCATATCGCCGCTACGCGATGTTCCTTCTGCTGCTGATCTGCATCATCAACTACCTCGACCGGCAGGTGGTCTATATCCTCGGCGAGCCGATCAAGGAGGAGCTCGAGCTGGCTGACTGGCAGCTCGGCCTGCTGAGCGGGCTCGCCTTCGGCCTGCTTTATACCTTCCTTGGCCTGCCGATCGCGCGGCTGGCTGAGCGCGCCAACCGTCCCCTGATCATCGCGACGGCGACCGGTGTGTGGAGCATCTTCACGGTCCTTTGCGCCTTTGTGACCAGCTTCAACCAGTTGCTCCTCGCACGCGTCGGGGTTGGCGTGGGCGAAGCTGGCTGCACCCCGCCTGCCCATTCACTGATTGTCGATACTGCTCCGCCTGAAAAGCGCAGTTCCGCGCTCGCCTTCTATGGCATGGGCCCGCCTCTGGGCGGCCTGCTGGGCATGGCCTTCGGCGGCCTGATCGCAGACGCCTATGGCTGGCGCACCGCCTTCCTGCTGGCCGGAGCGCCGGGACTGGTCTTCGCGGTCTTAGCCGCGCTCACCTTGGTCGAGCCGCGCAAGCGCCTCCAGCAGGCGACCGCGCAGATGCGCGAGAAGACCCCCTCCATGATCGCTACTCTCAAATACCTGTGGTCCAAGGAGAGCTACCGCTTCATGGCGGTGGCGCAGATCCTTAAGGTCTTCATCCAGCTCGGTTACGCGCCGTTCCTCGCCTCGTTCTACCTGCGCAACCATGCGCAGGAACTCGAAGCCCAGGCTACGAGCCTCGGCGCAAGCTTCGGTTACGATCTGGGGGCGATCGGCTTGCTCGGCCTCGTCCTCGGCTTGAGCAACGGGTTGAGCGGCGCGCTCGGCGTATGGTTCGGCGGGGCCATGGCGGACCGTTTCGGCACCCGTGACGCACGCAATTACGTGCGCATCCCCGCGATAGCAGCGATTGTCGCCATACCTGTCTTCGTCACCGGCATGTTGGCGGAAAGTGCACTGGTATCGCTCGTGCTGATCAGCCTGCACGGGTTCATCGCCTCGATCTGGTATGGCCCAGCCTTCGCCGCCGCTTACAGCGTGTCCCCCGGCAACATGCGCGCGACAAATTCCGCTCTGCTGCTTTTCCTCGCCAACCTGTTCGGGCTTGGCCTCGCCCCGCTCGGGGTCGGCATCGTCAGCGACGTGCTGGGCGCGGACATGGGCGCTGGCGACGGCCTGCGCTGGGCGCTGATCATCCTGTCGATGATCGGTTTCGTTACCGCCTGGCTGTTCTGGCGATGCGGCCGCACCCTGCGCGAGGACATGGTGCCCTAACGCCCCTTTTCGTCCCTTCCCTTTCGGTGCTCCTTGGGATGCGCATAGGGATGGTGCGCGTAGTTTTCGTGCAAAGGACGAAATTGCACGGCTTCGACCGCCGCGACATACTCGCGATAGAGGGCGATCAGCTTGTCCTCCGCCTCATAGTCGAACACGTCGGTCCGGCGCTGTTCGTACTCTCCACCATATTCGAGCGGGTTGTCGCGATACCACAGCACGGTGCGGGCAATCGCCTCGGGCGCTGAAATCAGATCGCGATAGCCCAGATCCCTGCGGATCGCGTGGACATCGCCAAGGAAGTGATAGGGCACCGGCTGGATCAACGCGCGCCGGATTTGTTCGCTATCGGGTACCGAAATGAGTTCCATTTCAACGCCCAACGCCCGGGCCCCGATTTCGATAAGCTGTCTCTGGTCCACCTGCTGGTCATCGGCGCAATTGTAGGCCTTGCCCGCCGCAACCTCGGGCCGATCGACCGCCAGCAGAAGTGCATGCGCCGCGTTTTCCGCATAGATGTGGGAAAACAGCGTGGTGCCGCCATGCATCACGACCACCGCGCGCCTGCCATCGATCACGCGGCGCACCAGCGACCACTCGCGCGGCGTAACCTGGCGAGGCCCATAGACATAAGGATAACGCAAGATTGTCGCCTCGGGGATCGTTTCGAACAGAGCCGCCTCTGCTCGTGCGACTTGCTGCTCGAACTGGTGATCGCCTTCGCCCGCCTGGGGGGCATCCTCGCGCACCGGCAACATCATGCCCGTCGGGAAATTCTCTCGCGGATCGACGAAGCCGCGATAGCAGACACTTCCGCCCACGGCCACGAACTGGCCCGCGCGGCCCTTCATCGACCGGGCCGTGACCCGCAGCCGCCCGTACATGGCGACCACGACATCGAACCGGCGACCTTCCAGCGCGTTTTCAAAGGGTTCCGCGAAGTGCGGATCGCCGACAATCCGCTCCACATCGTCGGGCCACGGATAGGGATGAACCCCGCGATTGATCACGCTGACCTTGTATCCCCGCACGCGCAGGCCCTCGACCACATAGGGCCCGGTGGGGCCCGAACCTCCGATCACCAGCGCGGTTGCAGTCATTTCCCTCTCCCTTTCGTTTGCCGATGCCGGATGACAGGCCGGTGCCTTTGAGGCAAGGACATCGCATGACCCACACCGAAGGTGCCGAGGCACTGCTTGAAGAACTGCGACCGGGCATGTCGGTCTACCTGCCCGGCGCAAGCGGAGAGATTCTCGCGCTGGCACAGGCGCTGGCCGACGATCCGGAACGTGCGAGAGGAGTCGATTTCACCAGCTGCATGGTTCCCGGCATCAACGAGACGCTGGACTATGCTGCCCTCACCCAAAGCACCCGCGTTTCCACCTTCATGCTGCCTGCGGTCATGACTGCCGGCTTCGCGTCGCGCCGCGTCTCTCTCCTGCCTCTCGGCTATTACAGCGCGGCGCGCTATCTCGCCGAACAGACGTTCGATCTGGTCCTTGCCCAAGTCGCCCCACCCGACGATGCAGGCAAGTGCTCACTCGGCATTGCGAGCGACTTCGCACCGCTGGTCTGGGCCAGGGCCAGGCGCAAGGTGCTGGTAGTCAATCCGGCAATGCCCCGCCTGCCCCGCGCACTTTCACTGCCTGCGGGCGAGGCCGATGCGATGGTCACGCTTGAAGGACCGCTGGTCGAAGTCGACGAACGCCCGGCGGATGACACTGCCAATGCGATCGCCACACGGATCGCCTCACTCGTTCCCAACCACGCTCATGTCCAGGCCGGGATCGGCGGAGCGCCGGGCGCGATCTGGCAACATCTCGCCAATCATCGTGGCCTCGTCCTGCGCTCCGGCCTCGCCACGCCGGGCCTTCGCCTCCTCGCCGAGGCAGGGGCGCTGGCGCCAGATGGCGACCACCTCGCTGGCATCGCCCTTGGCACGCGCGAATTTTACGACTGGCTGGCGGAAACCGATCTTGTCCGCTTTGCAACAACGCTCGATACCCACGACGTCGGCGCACTATCGGCCATGCCCTTCCTCGTCAGTGTCAACAGCGCGCTTGAGGTGGACCTGTTCGGGCAGGCCAATGTCGAATGGCGAGGATCCCGCCTGACTGGCGGCATCGGTGGCGGACCGGACTTCATGCGCGCAGCCACCGCCAGCCACGGCGGCCGCTCGATCATCGCCCTTCCGGCAACAGCCAAGGGAGGCACGCTGTCCCGGATCGTCGCCCGCCTCGATTCCCGGACCACGAGCATTGCCCGCGCGGACATCGACACCGTCATGACTGAATTCGGAGTTGCGGAACTGCGCGACAAGGGGATGGACCAGCGCGCCGAGGCCCTCACCGCAATTGCAGCGCCTCCCTTCCGAGACAGCCTGTGGAACAAATGGGAGGCAATGCGGCGGACCATGTACTAACCAAGCCTGCTGAGTTTTCCGCGTAATTACGAATTATGACAGCGCCGATTGCGATCTACCGCAGGTGCCTTAAAAATTCGGCCCGCGGAATATCCCAAGAGAATAAAATTTCGCATTGGAGAGGGAC